>JAGWGO010000148.1 GCA_028867395.1 Nitrososphaerota archaeon
AATCTGACACCTTCATCTTTGGCCGGGACGGTTTCTACCGGTTGAGGTTCATGTATTGTAGGTTCTTCTTTTGGTGTGATGGTCTCTACTACTGGTTTTTGCTCTACATTCTTTTCCTCGGAAGGTTTGACTTTGTTCAGTGAGGGAAATCTCAACTCTACAATATTGGAATAAACCCGATTAATAATGCAATCTTTTCATATCGTATTTTCTACAGCGAGGAGACTGGGCCGTCTACAAGATGCAAATGAGGCTCTGTCAAGTCTATGTCGGTTATTATCCTTGTCAAAATTCGTCTGGTGAACATATTTTTTCATAAAATGAAGACGATTATTCCTTAAAACATCCTTGAATACATAAGGCATGAGTCGAAATGCTGGAGAATCGTCTTCATAATGACCACAAATCCAACATAATGATTGTGTGAATCCTGATGTTTGATCTAGATATTCATATAATCTGTTATTACAATCTGGACAGTTCTTCATCTCTCATCCAAACCTAATTCATTCCTAATTTTTTCTATATGTTGATCAAGTGTTTTCCTTAATCTCTCAAAAATTCTGTCTTCTACTTCACTATCAAGAAAGGAACCAGCTAAATAATGCCTTCCTTCCATATCTATAATATCATTGTATAAACCATTAATTGTTTCTTGAACTAATTCTGGAGGTGAATGAATAGAACCTGAGGCAATTTTTATTTTATTCTCAATTAAATTTCTAAGCTCTGATGCTGAGCTAACAGTAGCTACTGTTAATGGTGATTTTGATGGTGATGGTAAATCACCCAAATAGAAAGGGCTAGGACTCGGTTTATTGGAAAATCTCGTATGATCTGGATAGACTCTATGAGTTCTCCATGCTTCTATGAATCCTCTTACAAATGAATCTCTTTGTTCTTGAGTGTATAATGCATTTTGATTTTTTTCTACTAGATGTTCTTTGTTATTCATTGTATTATCTTCGTTCACTTTTACCAACTCTTTCTATTGTGATATCTGTAATTTTTTTATCACTACCTCTTGGTATGTCCCAATAAGGACTTTTACACTTTGGGCATACTCTTGGAATGGCATTACTGTCTCTTGGGAACCATAAATGATTACATCTTTCGCATCTGTATCCGTCTAGCTTTACTCGTGGCACATTATTTGTATGTACTCACCAGTATATAACTACTAAGGTATTATTTCAAATAAGTTTAATAACTACCATTAGTATATTACTATTAGGTATATAGTATGATAAACCCTCGTGAAGAAAAAGGAAAAGAAATCGCTTCCAAACATGACGTTTTCAGAGTTTCCGATTCTCATTACAAAGTTCATTCTCAAACCTACTTCAAAGAATATGATGTCATCAAAGTAAATGACAAATGGGAATGTAGCTGTCCTGATCACACTTTCAGACACCTTTGTTGTAAGCATATTCATGCTGTGGAGATCTCGATTAAGATCAGAGAAGAAGTAAAGGCAAAAACCGAAAAAGTTGTAATCTCTCCTGTTTCCGTTTCTAATTGTATTTACTGTCATTCTACTAAAATCACTAAAGATGGTCTTAGGCATAACAAGTATGGGAGTATTCAGAAATTCCAATGCAAGGACTGTAAAAAGTATTTCACGATTAACATTGGATTTGAAAAGATGAAGCACGATCCTAAAGGAATTACGACTGCCATGCAGTTATACTTTAGTGGTGAATCACTACGAAATGTCGCAAAGTCACTAAGATTAATCGGAATGAATGTAACCCATCAGACCGTTTACAACTGGATTGAAAAGTACACTGGATTGATGAATGCCTATCTAAGCAAGATAACTCCACAAGTAGGCGATACATGGAGATCGGATGAAGTATTCTTGAAAATCAGTGGCAACATGAAGTATCTTTACGCTTTGATGGATGATGAAACAAGATACTGGATTGCCTCGCAGGTAGCAAATACGAAATTCAAGGAGGATATTACAAAATTATTCAGGGATGGAAAAGCGATAGCACAGAAAAAGCCCAAGGTCTTGATTACTGACGGTGCATGGAATTTTCAGGAAGCGTACAGGAAAGAGTTTGGTGCGAGAAAAGTAAGCGAGAGAGCCATACACATCAGACATATCCATTTCAAGCGTGACATGAACAATAACAAGATGGAGAGATTGAATGGAGAGGTTCGTGACCGTGAGAAGGTCATGAGGGGATTAAAGAAGATGGATACGCCTATTCTTGCAGGCTATCAGTTATTCCACAACTACATTAGACCACACATGGGATTAGAAGGAAAAACGCCTAGTGAAGTTGCAGGAATCAAGATAGAAGGCAATAACAAGTGGCTTACACTCATACAGAATGCAAGTAGGAACGAAGCTTGACTATACATCAATGCCCTTTATGTGGAATAAGAATGGATTTAGATTATCATTTTCCATTAGTGTATTTTTGGTGTGATGATTGTAGGGAACGTGTAAGAAAGTATTGGTTTCCTAAGAAATTTTAGAAATTTGTTACTTAAATAAGTAAGGTGAAAAGCAATGTTATGGCTAATGTTACAGTTTTTGTTGACGAATCTGGAAATTTAGGATTTGACAAAGGTGGTTCGTCGTTTTTTGTTATAGGTTTTGTCATGATGATTAATGATAATCCATTCTTTAACCGAAACAAAGTAACTAGGTTACTGCGTCATATCAATACTAAACAAAAACACAAAAGGAAAATTAGCGAGTTCAAGTTTTCTGAAGATAGTCACTTAACTCGAATGAAATTCCTTAATCTGATTAAAGTACTACCTGTTGTATCAAGCGTAGTCCTAGTTAGCAAAGATAGTGTAATGCAACATCTTAGAAATGATCCAATTATTCTTTACAATTATTTAGCGGTAGAATACATTATCACAAAAATAATTAATGATCATCTAAAACCATCATCACCATACAACACCATTACTTATACAATAGATGAAAGTTTGACTAAAAAAGCTCAACAGAATTTTAATCGATATTGTCAGGACAAGATATCATATCTAAGTAAAGACAGACCTTTTGTAGCAAACATAATTACAAAAATACAACATCTTAATTCACAATATGATCCATGTTTACAGATTGCTGATTATATAGCAAGTGCGACATTTCAAAAATTTGAACGCAATAATCCACAATATCTAGATGTGATTAAAGATAAAATCAAAAAACCTGTCTTTTGGGATATTCATCGGAGAATTACATGGTGAACCTGATCCTAAGCATCCCATCTCGTTCCACGAGCATCATTTGTTCGGATCAGACTCTACTAATTGCTTAGTAGACTTGACTCACCTATCAAAACCTAGGTATGGTTTACGTATTAAGTTTGCGTAGTTTACTAAGATCGATAGACCTGTTAGAATAGTTTTCATTAACATTGTCAGATAAGATTTTATCTCAAGAATAATTACAATTTTCTACAATGATGCCGTATGAATCACCGCAGATGAAAAAAGACGCATTTAACTGCCCTTATTGTAATGCGTATGCGAATCAGACATGGAGTTCAATTTATGCAAACATATCTGGAACTTTTCATGATAGAGCAGGATTTTCGCTTTCGATTTGTTTTAGGTGTAAAAAATCCGCAATATGGTATGAAGATAAAATGGTGTATCCGAATTCTAGTTCTGCACCATTACCAAATTCTGATATGCCTGAAGACATTAAAAAAGACTACAACGAAGCGAGAAATCTGATAAACCTTTCACCTCGTTCTGCGTGTGTCCTATTGCGTCTTTGTATTGAAAAAATCTGTGATGAGCAAAAGGTTACTGGTAGAGATCTCAATGAGAAAATTGGAAAATTAGTAGAATTGGGTCTTGATCCTAAAATACAAAAAGCGTTAGACTCCGTGAGAGTTATTGGAGGACAAGCAGTACACCCATTAGAAATGGATCTTAAAGATGATACTTCCACTGCTACGAGCTTATTCAAGCTCGTTAACTACATATCAGAATGGGCTCATACTAGACCAAAGACTATAGATACTATATTCGAAAGTTTGCCAGATGGAAAAAAGAAGGCAATAGAACAAAGGGATACCTGATAGTTAGAAGCCGACGATTTTTGACAGATAGAAAACCCGACGCAGATTATACAGCACCGCAAATGATCACATTTTTCAATGATCATGTTGTAACGATGTATACCATGTCTGATTATGTAAAGAAGAACGAGTTCTTGGCTTTTATAGAAAAGGAGGCAAAGATCCACGTTGACAGTTACATCGAGGGTGCAATCCATCTCGCAGAAG
>JAGWGO010000149.1 GCA_028867395.1 Nitrososphaerota archaeon
ACAGAACGCGTTCTATAGTGCGATATTATCGTAGCAGCTTTTCCCACGGTATCGTTTGCGGTGATCTTTTTAGTCTTGTATAATAATGTCGAGATGTCATTTGAGACATTTCTTGAGTTAAGAATGTCTCTTGCATTGGCAGTCAAAACCTCACTTGCATTAACACTGAAAACATCGTACGAGTTTGTATCTATCATCATATCGATCACCTTTGATATAGAAGAGGAGAAGTCTATTGCATTAACCGGTTTGATTATTGAGCTTACTGTAGCTTCTCTTACATTTTTTAGTTGTTCATATGTTGCTTGACTTGAACTCATTTTCATTTATTGTTAATCTGATGGGGCTATAAAAGCCCATTACTGGTTTTTATGAATGATAATGATCTCTAGCCCTTATCTATTTTGCAACAGGTCTTACAGTAAACTAGATTATCATGCCTGATATTTTGGACGAATTTTAAATTGTATTGTATAACTAGATATACCTATGCTCAGAGCAAAAATAAGAAAAATACTTGTCCCATTGGACGGTTCTAAATCGTCTTTTAAGGCATTAGACGAAGCGATATACCTTGCCAGGCAATGTAACGCTACCATAACTGGATTGCATGTTATCTCCATGTATCCACGAAAGTGGAGTGATCTTGCCAATCCGTTAAAAACAAGACTGTTCAAAGATGCGGATGTGATGATGGATAAAGCAGAGGTTATTTCGGCCCAAAAAGGCATCGTATTCCACAAGAAGGTAATTTATGGTGACACAAAGTCGGGAATCATCGATTTTGTCAAACAGCATAGATTCGATATTGTTGTTATGGGAGCTAGAGGATTTGGCCCTGTCAAGGAATTATTCCTAGGAAGCGTTTCGACTGCAATGTTACATAGATCAAAAATACCGGTACTTGTGGTAAAATAGTGATAAAAATGATAAATCTTGATGAACTACGAGAAAAACTGACATCAAAAGAAGAACGACTAAAGGTACTCGATGAGATAAACGATATCACATACCTTAACGTGGCTGACGGCCTTGGAAAAACGCTAAAAAATGAAGGATCAGACCAGATGACCTTGTTACATGATAGGGCGGAGTATCTGCGAACTTTGGTTAATCTATGTTTTGAGCAGATAGAGAACTTGGAAGAAGAAAAGTAGCGAAAAGCAAGAACAACTTCCTTTGAGAATGCACGGATTTGACCCCATTTTGCATGCACTGCCGTGCAACGCGGTCCTACTGGTTATATTAATTAGTATGTAACACTTGACATGCAAGTCTTACTACAAACAAGACCCGTACAAGAAGAAGAAACCAAGGACGCATTGCTTGAAGTCCTCGCAGACAAGTACTCGAGAGCAATCCTGGAATCAACACTTGAGATGCCAAAATCTACAATAGATCTTAGCAGCGAGTGCAGAATACCAATAAGCACTACATACAGAAGAGTGCAGTTGCTACACCAACACAAGTTGCTTGGAATATCAGGTTCAATTAGCCAAGATGGTAAAAAGTACTTTTTGTATAAATCAAAGGTCAAGTCTATCGTCACATGCTTTGGCAGTGGCACACTTGATGTAGAGATAGTTCCTAATTCCGAACAAAAGAGTTAGGACAACCACTTTTTTCCACACAATAAAATCATTGTTGACAATTGTCTAGATTTCTTTAATATGTGCGAGAATACAATACATATGTGTCAACTCCAAAACCAAAGAAGAACAAGGAAAAGATAGACTCGGAGCACGATTTTTCAAAGAGACAGATAACGGTGATAAAAGAGACAGTGAACACCATGTTGAAAAACGCCAAGTATGGAAACAATCAAGACTTTCTTAGAAACATGAGAAGAATCTATGATGCGGCATCAAAGATAGAACTGCAGTTAGAGGGTGAATAGGCACCTTAGGCCTTTGTTTGATAAAATGTTGGTACTAGGACAAAATTAATTCTAAACTAGTAGCAAATTACTGTGGCCTGAAATATCCCCACTTTTCAAGTGCGATACCAAGCTCTGTATGAGACTTGGCATATTCACTCAATGACACGTTCTGCATCGTGGCCTCAATTGACTGCATTGCAGCCATAGCTCCAGCACGTGTTCCGTTTGGATGACCGTGTACTCCACCGCTTACCAAGAGAGCAATGTCGGTTCCCATTATATTTAACACGTCTGGTATGATTCCTGGATGTATGCCGCCAGAAGATACTGGAAGGACTGGTTTTATCTTATTCCATCTCTGATCAAGCATGCTTGATCCTTTGTTCCTTATGTTATCTTGGGTTATCTCATTTTTTATATCGAGAACTTCGTGACGCGTTCCAACTAGTTTGCCCACAACGGTTCCAATATGAAGTTGGTCAACTCCTATCAATCGGCATATCTTGGCTAGAAATAACATGGAGAGACCATGGCTTGGGTTTCTGTCAAACGCCGCATGCATTGCCCTGTGGGCATGAATTGCAATTTTGTAGTCATGGCAAGTCTCCCGCAGTGTCTGTAGCGCAGAAAAGCCAACTGTTACTACATCTATCATGGCATACTCTAATCCAAAATCATGTAACATCTTGGCCCGCTTTATCATCTGACTTGTCTCACCTGTTATGTTGATCAGGGCTGATTTTCTCTGTCCTGTTTCTTTCTCTGCCTTGTCGCGCATCTTGGAACAAAGTCTAACACGTTGTTCAAACTTGTTAAACCATATAGATGTAAGATTCTCGTCATCTTTTACCAAATCAAACCCACCCATCCATGTCTCGTATGCGATCTTTGCGTGCTCGCTTGCATTCCATCCTATCTTGGGTTTTGCCACAGCACCAGTTATCGGCCTCTTTCTTACTTTGAGTATTTTTCGGATTTCATCTATTCCAAATTCTGGTCCTCTGAAATGTTTGGTATATGATACCGGTAGTGAAACATCCATTAGTTTCAGATTTTTCAGTGCCTTCATGCCAAAAATGTTGCCTGCAATTCCGCTCAATAATTGTGGAATGTTTGCTGGCTCCCAGATGTCTATGGGATATGCAACCTTTACAAAATTACCGTGTATCTCAAATGACCTTGCCTTTACTTTTTCAATTGTTCTTGGTAGGCTAGTTAGAGTAGTCCAAGTGCCTGCCGAACTCTCAGAAGCAATTCTACCCGCAGCTTCTGTCTTGGATATGTTGGCAGATGGCTCAAATCTAAAAAGACATACCACGTCATCCTTGCTTGGTTTGTACTTTAGATTCACAAAATCTCGATACCAATCAATCTTTTTCATAGCAGCCTCGCAAACTGTTTTGTCGTAAAGATACCATTCTCGTTTACTATGTTAGTGACATGTTCCCATGGGGTGATGTCAAAGGCTGGGTTTCGTATCTTAATTCCGTACATTCTTGCATGTATCGATTTTTTTATCTCGGTTGCAGGTCTTTCCTCTATCTTGAACTTCTTTCTCTTGTCTATCTTGAGAGAATTGGCCACAACGTAGACAGGCTTTGACGCACTATTTGCTGCTTGCGCAAGAAGGCTTGTTCCTATCTTGTTGACGACTCCTTCTTTTCGTAGTGCGTCTGCACCTACAACAACCATGTCTATGCTTTTTATGAAAAATCCTATCGCATTGTCGTCAATGAGTGTTACAGGTATTCTCTCTCTTGCAATCTCTCTTGCTGTTGTAATGCCTTGCTCTAAAGGATCTGTCTTGCACGCAATTACAGCAAGTTTCTTTCCATGGGTTTTCCAGGCATGCTTGATAAACGACATTGCCTCGCCAGAGTGGCAGTATGTGATTATCTTGGAATTATTTGCTATTATCCTGTCAGAGTATACTGCTTCTCTCTTTCCAACTGTATTCAAAGTATCAATCAGAGAATCAATTGTGGTAATCTTGCGATCAGACTTTACAATATCTATACAATTGTGAAGAACTACAGCCGTAGGTCTTGCTTGCTTCAAGTGTCGCGATGCAGTCTTGAATTTGTCACCAAACCCATTTTTTACTGCTACGTCTTTTAAAAAAGAAAGTCCATACAGAGCGATTTGGTTTGCTCCCTGAACCTTGAATTCTTTTATGTCCTTTGTAACTTGGTCTAACGTCTTCATGGACAAACTATCTTTCCATCATAAATGATCTTTTGATAACCGAAGACTCTTTTATTTTGTGTATAAACATCTCATAATTCTCACCTATCCCAAATGGCTCTGCAGTAGAAATGAATTCAACTGCTCTTGA
>JAGWGO010000150.1 GCA_028867395.1 Nitrososphaerota archaeon
TTCCTTAAGTTTCTTGAATTGCCACTCTATAAACTTGTTATAAAAAGGATCTATTGTGGTAAATTCCCTCCTCCAATCGATAGAGTATCCCATCTCTATCATCCCTGCCTTTATCTCTTGATGAAAATAATCTGCAATCTTTACAGGCTCCGAGAATTCTTTTATCTTTTCATCAGGAACTTTGTATAGCGTTCTAAATGCTTCTATGAGATCCTTATCGTTTTCCTGAACTCTTCTTGCCATGCCAAGGATTGGGGTCCCAGTATAGTGGAATCCCATTGGAAACAGTACGTTGTATCCAGACATTCGCTTGAATCTTGCATGGACGTCAGCTAAAGTGTAGGTTCTACCATGTCCTATGTGTTGAGGTGAGTTGGGATATGGATACGCCACTGTAACAAAGAATTTTTTTCTTGAATCGGGATTGCTCTCAAACTGTTTCTCTTCCTGCCATTTTTGTCTCCATTTTTCCTCGATCTGTACCCAGTTCATCTCTATCACTTACCAAGAATGGATTGTTCAGCAGAAATAAGTGCGTCCTTTATCTTCAAAGCATCTTTTCCTCCACCCTGTCCAAAGGTATCTCTTCCTCCGCCAGAACCGCCAAGTACTTTGGATACATCTCTAACCAAATCTCCTGCCTTCTTTGTCTTTACAGCATCTGCACCACAGAATGCAACTACGCGGATTGAGCCATTTTTCACTATCAAGGCAACATAAATGAGAGACTTGTCTAGGCTTACTGCTAGTTCACCAACAGAGATATGATACTCATCGTCCAGCTCTTCCTCGACGGTACTGAAAAGTTTGACATTTCCTAGAGGTTTTGCCTGTGCTATTGCAGCCTTTGCAGAATTTTCTGCTGTTCGTTTTATTATTTGCTTGATCTTCTTTTTTGCCTCCTCGCCATCTTTAACAACATGATCAAATGATTCTAGCATCTTTTCCTTGCTTGAACCAAGTGATTTTACAATCTGTGATACCTTCCTGTCCTGGCTTTGGGTGTACTTGATTGCTGCTTCTCCTGAAACAAACTCTAGTCTTACCACTCCATCCTGAATTCTTTCTGACTTTGTGATTTTGATCAAGCCAAGCTCTCCTGTCTTGTTTACATGAGTGCCACCACATGCTTCTACGTCAAGGCCGTCTATGTTTACAATCCTGACTAACTTTACCGGTACTACACCTCCTTGATATATTCTAAATCCATATTTCTGCTCTGCATCTCCACGTTCAAATTCATTGACCAAAATTGGCAGATCTTTTCTAATCGCAAGATTTGCAAAATCTTCGATCTTTGTTATCTCCTCTTCAGTCAAGTTTGAGTGATGAGTAATGTCGAGTCTAGCGTAATCTTGTTCTTTAAAGGCAGAGTGTTGCCAGATCCAAGAGCCTAGGGTGTTTCTTGCTGATGCATTCATTACATGAGTACTGGTATGATGTCGCGTAATGCCATAGCGCCTTGCACCATCTATTTTGCATTTTAGAATCTCTCCCTCCTTGGGAACACCTCCCTTTGTCTCATGGATCACTACATTGCCGTGCTTGTTTACATCTATTACATCATAACTGCCAATTTTTCCATGGTCTGGTTCCTGGCCACCTCCTCTTGGATAAAATGATGTTTTATCAAGTACCACATACTTTCCATCTATAACTTTGAGAACCTTGGCTTCAAACTCGTGAGGATCCTCTTTGTAATACAGCAGACTAGTGTCTGGGATTTTATCAAGGTTGAGCTGCACTACCTTTTCAGATTTTTCTGACTGGTGCAGGTCAGACAACTTTTCATAGAATGTAGATGGTATGTCTGAAATAATCTGGGTCTCTTTTAGAAAATCCGGTGTTATTCCATCAGATTCGTAGAGACGAATCAAGTCATCAACTGATAATTTCTTGTTTTGTGTTCTCAGGGTGTTTGCAATGTTTGTCATTCTGACTCGTGATTCTTTGTAACGCTCTTTCTCAATTCCTATGATTGTCTTGACATCGTTTCTTGTACCTTCCAGTTCGCGATATGTTGATTTCAAGTAGTCCACATGAAGGTCTATCAGTTCATCGAGATCAAAATTCCAGCCAAATCTATCCATTGTTGCTAGGGTTCGTCGTAGAATCATTCTGAGGTTATATCCCCCGCCTACATTGCTTGGCAACGCCCCGTCCGATATGGCAAACACTAGGGTTCTAAGGTGGTCTGCGATAAGGTAAATCCCCTCAAGAGGGGAGATTATCTTGTCCATCTGTACACTATCTATACCTGCAAGGGATGCCGCATTCTTTCTTGCAGTTGATAGGTCGTCAGATTCTGATAGGGTCTTTGCGATTGACTTGAAATACCTGGAAATGAGATCAGAATTTGCCTCCATACCTATCTTTTCTGCCATGTGTTTTGTTATTGGACCAAAACAGCAGTCATAAGCTGTTGGAGTTCCCATTGTAATCCAGGCAAATCTCTCAAGACCTGCCCCCATGTCTATTATTTTTTGATCCAATACTGAATAGTTTTCAAGTTCTCCTTGAAACTCGGTAAACACTGCATTGCCAAGCTCTAGGCCGCGTACAAAATATTCTAGGGAAGATCCAAAAGAGCCGCCTCCTGCCCACACATCTTCAACAAAGACTACCTCCTCTTTGTTAATTCCAAATTTTTCAGTGAGCAGACGAAAATCAAGCTCAACGCACTTGTCCTTCCAATACCCATGTGAGTTTGGTATACTGTGCTGTCCAATCATACAAAAGCTGGAAAAATGTCTGCCTGTCACACCGACATTTTCAATATCTTTGAATCTAAGACATGTTTGAGGTACTATCAAGGGGTTTGCTGGAAATTCAAAGACGACTTTAGACCCCATGACTCTCTGAAAATCAACTATTGAAGCAATTGTAAAATAAAGATCATCTCGCCATCTGCATACGACCGGATATCGACTAACTGACTTGTGTCCGTTGTCTACAAAAAAAGATTCTACCTCTTTCCACGCTTGCGTGTAATCAAATCGTTTTTTGGTTGGTGGATCACCTATGAAAGAATAGCTGTTTTCCACGTGATCAGGACAAACACTTTGTTTGTCGTTTAATACCCAGAAAAATCTTCTACATTTTGAACAAGACTTTCTTTTGAATCCCTCATTTTCAAAAAGCGAGACTCTGTAATACCTGTCTGGCTCTGATGAAAACTTGGCAAGAATTTGACTCTTGTCCATTTCACAAGTTTTTGTTCTGAAGGATATTAAGCATTCTGAAGCAACACATTAAATATGATCTTTTTTGAGATTTTCTTATGTTCATATTCGAAAAGAAAGGCTGGAAGGAAGGAGACTATGTTTTTACTTCTCAGCAAAATGGTGAGTATAGAGACATGATTATCGGCATGGTTACAGGTGTGGAAAATTCCAAAATTGGAGTAAACGGTATCATAGTAAACGCTGTTGGTCTGAAAAACAAAGTTTCTCAAGGAAAAGCAGGTCCACAATCTGAACAAGTGTTGAAAGACCCAGACCCAAAAGAAGCTGTTTTTGCTTTAATTTACAGAATAGAACATGATAACTTTACAGGCGTTTTTGATGTCAACACAGATCCTGTCATAAAACTACACAAAAATATCTACAACATACTTACGGGTTGGATTAGGGAATCTATTCCGGAATTGATAAACAATGTGCTCTCCTTGCCTGATGGACAAGAAAGGGATCAAGCAAAAAGGATCTTGAAACAAAGGATGGATACATTATACGACAAAGACCTCAAGAGGTACATGTATTCTATATGTCGAAGTCTTAAGATCCTCAATTAGATACAATTAGACCTTTCAACTTTTTTGTAAGAATCTCCATAGTTTTATATTATGGCTCTTGCAAAAATCGGTTACAATGGAATACGTATATGCTGCATTGCTTTTGCACAAGGAAAAGAAGGAAATCAATGAGGCAAATATTACTAACATAATCAAGGCTTCAGGAGCCACTGTAAACGAGGCTCAAGTAAAAGCACTCATCGCAGCACTAGCTGATGTGAACATTGAAGAGGCAATCAAAGCTGCACCAGTTGCAGTGGCCGCAGCCCCAGCAGCAGCACCAGCCGCAGGCGGTGCAAAGGAAGACAAGAAAGAGGCTGAGACACCTGCAAAGAATGAAGAGCAGGCAATGGAAGGCCTTTCAGCACTGTTCGGTTAAATCTGTTATTTCTATTTCCTTTTTTGTAATCATCT
>JAGWGO010000151.1 GCA_028867395.1 Nitrososphaerota archaeon
GTTAAAATATCAATTGTATATTGTCGTCGAGGATAGCTAATGTGCATAAGATAATCTCCAGGTTCGCTGGAGATTATCTATCATCGACTAATCAGAGACAAATTATCTAGTTATAACCCTAAAAGCTTGCGCTCATATGGGGTCAGCTTTGCTAGAGCAGCTTCACGGCTAGCTTCCTTTCTTGCTGCAGCCATTTCAGCTTCAATCCTTTGTCTATCACGTTCTTTGTGCTCGTTCCACCACTTTCGAGCACGAGAAGGCATTCGATCCATCAACGTGAAGTTGATTCGACCACTACGAGCAAGTCCTTCACTAACCTGTTCGATCTCCTGCATTGTTTGACAAAATATTTCCGCAAGAGTGCTATCATGTAGAAATAGTTTTTCATATGAACAACGAATCTCTTCAGCACTTGGTTCTGGAAAATCATTACGACATGGCATATTCTTTCTCCTTCTAGGATATGATTCAATTACATTATCGACCCATCCCATACATCACACTCTCCCCAAGAAGTAGCTGACGATGTGATGGTGATCTTCAAACATTTCCTCTTCCATCTTCTCAAAATCTGCAAGAGGGATCCACTTGGCCTTGGCAGCGTCATCACTACCTTTCACCTTTGGTAGTTCTCCAGGGGGCAACTCAATCAAGTATGCACGTGTAACGATGCGACCACGCAAACTACGATTTGGTGCATCGAATACATGTGAAGCTTTGATACAACCCCGTAAAACAGGTTCTGGAACTTTGATTTTTGTCTCCTCCCGAAGCTCGCGAAGCATTCCATTTTCAAATGTCTCATTCGCATTTAAGTAGCCACCTGGAATTGCCCACAGACCTTCACCAGGAGCTGCGCGACGACGAACAAGAAGGACGTGGCCAGACTGAACGACGACTGCATCGACGGTCATGAACTGAACTTCATAGGGAGTTCCTTTCCACTGCTGTTTTCCTTTCGTAATTGTATCGTACTCTCGAACAAGCCGCTCATATTCCCGCTTTATGAACTTGTTGTAAATGAACGAGTGTACTGAATCTCTCAATACACCAGAAGTAAAGTTAGGACTCTGACCACTCAACCACATATTACGAATTGTGGTGGCATCGATTGACGCATCGTAGCTGTGGCCAACCTCGATGAAATCCCACTGTGGAAATGCTTTGAGGTACCAACTTGAGTCGTCCTTGTCGTGACCGATGACACCAATTTTATCATTAAACTTGGAGTTGATATCGACATGCTTCTGTACTTCTGCCATCCATTTGTTGTCATTATACAGATAGTCGCGGAGTGGTCGAATTGTGATGTGAGCGATGTCCTGTGGCTCAAGGCTTTCCAGAATCATATTCTGGCGTTCTCCGAACGTGAATGGGTTTTTTATATCCCGTGCCTTGAAAGAGCTACCAACAAGAATCAATACATGCTTTGCTTGCTGCAAGGCAAGTTGCACGACACGTTGATGGCCGGAGTGGAACGGTTGGAACCGCCCAATAAAAATAAGTAGATCGTATGTTTTTTCCATTTGAAAGCTCCTTTCAAATTAATGTTATTGTCAACAGGTCTATCCCATTGACATTGGTGTAATCATCACCTATATGTATGCAAATGACAACTTAACTATGTAAATGCACAGTTTGTGGTGGTGGATCTACTACAATAACAGAGACTTTTTTGTATTCCACTTTCCAATCACCATCTTTCCATTTCATCACATAATTCTGTAATTCTGTTTGTGTTAGGTCTTTCGCTTGAAGTAACAATTTGCAACTTGCTCCTTCTTTTGAAGTAATAACATAATTAATTGGATTCAATCTACGAATCTCACTAAACAATTCTATTGCTTCATTAGGGGAAATTTCTATGTGCGATGGTTGACCACCAAGACGATTCCCGTCTTCGATCATTTTTGTTAACGCCATAGTCATTTTGTTCTTGAACTTAATAAGCATAGTTACCTCGTGTCTATTTACGCATAACTAAAAGGCTGGTACAACAGAATTGTTGTCAACCTAAATCAGTGTGTGGATAGTACAACCCAATGATAGACTCTAAAATGAGTGAGATGCTCACTCTATACAAAGATACTCTGGATGTCCTTAAGCTAAATGAGTTTCGAGATAAAGATCGACTTGTTGAGTATTACGATAACTTTTACAAAATCGCCAAGACACACAAGCCTGTAATTAATGAAGCTTGGAATGAACATGGAGTAACACGACACGGTTGGAAGGGAATCAAAGGAACCGTTAGTGAGATGCTCACAACATATTATTGTGCAAAGGTTCATCGGTGGAGGGTATTTCCAATTTCGAATCAACAAGATCAGGAATACGGAAGCGATTTGCTTATTGAGAAGGGAGCAGAACAAGCAAAGATTTCCGTTAAGTCTGTCAAGGCTTGGACACCTCCTAATAGTACCGATACAAGATTAAACCTAGACAAGGATTTCTTTGCTCCAGGATTATTTCGTATTACATTCATTTCACTAGTTGATCCAATTAAGAAACAACTGTGGTTTATGAACTACGAAGCACTAGCATCTGAATATTGTACAATTACACCCAACAATCTATGCATTCCAAAGTTTGAAACTTATACGTATATGTTTGTTAACGAATTTCAAAAGAAATATCCAAACACTTTTAACTACGAGAATTTAAATCAAATATGAACGACATTGTGAGAATAACACGAAGTGTGAATGACAGTGCATTTTCAATGGATGATCTATTTTATCGTTATTTTTACAAAATGCCATTGTTATTCTTCCAAGCAGGATCAACTGACCTATACGATCGACCACAGACTACTATAGGGTCGGATGACGAAGATCCAGAAAATCCACACAAAGGACCTGAAGAATTAGAAAAGGTAATTCAAAAATTGTTCAGTTTCCTTTCAAAGAATGAAGTTGAAGAGGCGCAAGATCGGTCTCTTATCGATATTGCAAAGTATTGCAACTTTCCCAACAACAGCTTTTGTGCATTTGTAATATTTAAATCACATCAAGTTATCATCCGTCTTCAAGTTGCACCTGGAAAGCGTGAAACAATGACTGCTGTAAGCATTATGGGATGTAGTGAAGAGGCAAAAATTTGGAAGCTACTACTTGAACACTGCCAGAATTATATTCAACCTGCTGTAATCCGCCAAGACGAAATTAATATTATTACAATGAGTGATGGTGACTTCTATTTAAAATCAATTCCTTTGATTAACCACAACCAAGAATTTTCATATGACTTTTATAATGATGACTTCCAAGCTATTTCAGAACGTGTAACTACAGCACTTCAGGCAACTAATGAAAGCGGTCTTGTGTTGTTCCATGGAAATCCAGGAACAGGCAAAACTTCATATTTGAAGTATTTGTTACATACAATCAGTAAGAAAAAGCTAATCTATTTACCTCCCGATTTAATTGAATCATTATCAGCACCTAACTTTATTTCCTTCCTTCTATCACAAGCTGCAAATAGTATTCTATTGATTGAAGATGCAGAGAATGTATTAAAGCAACGTGAAGCTGGTGGTAATCAAGCTGTGTCAAATATCCTGAATATTTCTGATGGTATTTTGGGAGATATTTTAAGATTACAGATTGTTTGCACATTTAATAGCAAATTGCAAGAAATTGACCAAGCGTTGTTACGTCCCGGTCGGTTGATTTGTGAATATCGATTTGAAAAGTTAACTGTAAAGAAGACAGCAGGATTAATGAAAAAGCTCTACAATATAGAGCTTACCGAACAACGAGAAATGACCCTTGCAGATATTTTTAATTATGATAAGATGCCCGACAAAACTAAAATTAAGAGGCATTCTGTTGGGTTTGTGAATACAGAAAAGGATTAACAATGACCACAATAGTTGAAGATGTTAAATTGGATTTCTGTGATGTACTTTTGATGCCAAAACGTTCCACGCTTGATAGTCGCTCAAAAGTTGATATTACACGAGCATTCCACTTTAAGCATTCCCAAGAACAATACATGGGTGTCCCAATTGTTGCTGCAAATATGGATTCGGTTGGCACAATTGAAATGGCAATGGCGTTCAAACAGTACGACATGGCTGTTGCACTACATAAGTTTTACGATGTCAATACGTTAGTAAAATATTTCACATCCAGCACAAAGAATCCACATACATTTTACAGCATGGGTATTACCGATAACGATTGGGAAAAATTTAATCTTGTTG
>JAGWGO010000152.1 GCA_028867395.1 Nitrososphaerota archaeon
CATCACGTCTTCATCGGACAAGCCAGTACCAAAATCTTTTACATGGAACCACGGCTCGAGAGAATTTGGAAGATGAATCTCAAATGGGTTCGGGTTGTTCGCAGCGACGTGGGCATCGTATGCATTGCAAGATAGCTCACGTACCACCGCTAGAATGCGGTCGGTATACAAGCCGCTTGAAAGAATATCAAACGCCTTTGCAGTCGTTTTAATTCGGAAGGCAGATTCGGTCGCAACGTTGGACCGCTCGACCTCATTACGATCAGTGTGTAGCTTCATTTCAACTCCTAACCTGTTTTCCCAGACAGTGAAGGAATTATACTGAATTAGGGTCTAAAAGTCAACAACTAATTGCTTTGGCAATTCTACGAATTCTTTCCTCGATTCTACGTTGGAGATGAATATGATAGCGTTCGAGAATTGCTTTTGGTGTAAGGCAAACACGACCTTGTCGCTCAAGGAGAGTTAATTGATCAAAATAATGTTTATATAGAGGTGGAAATAACTTGCAGCCTTTTGAATAGTAAAAGGCTATCTCGTCCGCCGTTGCTCGGCTCCAGTGCTTACCTCTTATAGGTGCACTGGGTTTCATTTTAGAATCCGTTCTTATTATTAAATGCTTGAACGAGTCTATTAATAGTTGCTTTCATTACTCGTTGAGAGACGCCTTCAAATCCAGCTACATCTTCAAGCGCCATACCAGCAGCTTCTTCAGCGGGCATATTTTGGCCTCTTTTCTTTGCAAAGTCGACCATCTCTTTCATGTAATCAGCCAACATTTCAACTTGTTCATCGTCAAGCTGTGTTGCCCAATCATCATTTTCTTTAAGACTCTTGATCGCCTCCTCGATTGGATCGAGTGGCTTCAATGAATTATTCAATTCCTTGATCAGCTTCATATGTTTCCTGCATTTCTTTTTTCCATTCATTCTTTTGACGACCACGTGGTGCATGAGGGCCTTTCTTATCCTTGTGCACACCAGCGCCACTTCGTTTAGCATGCTTAGCAACGAAGTTTCGATCATGCGCTTTAGGCATGTCCTTCATAATTTTGTGAATCTCAATCAACATTGACATGGAAATATCTCCAATAATAGAGATATTTATTACACCCTTAAGATTGGGACAAAAGTTTAGATATTAAGCGGGTTTCTTCTTTGCTTTTACAGCATTTCTCCGCATCGAAAACTTACCCCTTCGGTGAACAAATACGGGATGGTAGGTTGTAGCAATTTGCTTTTCTCCTGGCTTACCACACTTGGGACAATTGATAACGTCTTCATACTTTGCTAGTTCAGTGTAAATGTTCTTGCACTTTTTGTTTGAACACAAATATTCATAGAGAGGCACTTTAATTTCCTTTTATTATTCGTTGTAAAATTGTTAAATTTTAATCCTCATCTGTTCTAATAGTTCAGCCATGCGTTCTTCATTTTTGAAGTATTCCGCAAGCCCTCTTTTAAGGACACCATTCATATTACCGATCAATTGAGGATCGTATGGAATCTGATTAATGGCATCAAAAATCTCTTCTGATGTGACTGGATATTGCAGCAAGTTTCTCATTATAAAGAAAACTGTCCTGAAGAAATTTCCATTTCCTTTGCAATCTCCTGAAGTTCAGGAAACAACATACGTTCTGGATCATGGCGTGGCGAATAGATAGCACTATTCTTTTCAGCTTCAATCATCTCACAACTAATAACCCAGTTGCGACCACCATTTTTCTGTTGCAATTCATGATCAACATATTCTGCAACGTATTGTGCCAAGCCTTCACAACTAATCAGTGGGAATGTGCGAAGGACAAGGTGTCCAAGCTTCTCCAACTGACGAAACGTACCTACCATCGGATCATCTGCTTGGAGGATTACTGTGTGGTCAAACCAATACTCTAGTTGACGCTTGATCTCCTTAAGGCCACCGAAGTCTACAACAAATCCCTGCTTGTCAAGATGTGAGCATCCAAATGTGAAATTAAATGAACGATCATACCCATGAAGTTTGTAGCATTCACTGTCTGATTTCCAATTGCGATATGCACATGGACCAATTTCGTGAAAATATTTTGTGCTTGTGTATGCTGCTTGTGGTGCGTGCATACCTGCGATATTGCCGGCACCTGTTGAACCTTTTGCTGCGGTCATAATGAACTCCTTATTATTTGTAATAGGCGCAGAGTTTTTACGACGGATGAGCCAAGACGTCGTTTGTATATATTAGCCTTGTAGTCCTTTCGGATCAAGATGCTTTAATACCTTTTCGTCAGTTAGTTGAGATTCAAAGGTTTCTCGAACCTCTGTGAGGCATTGACCCAACCAGTTGGCACCTTTCCACTGATCGATGGGTGTAACAGCGGCTGTCTTTTCATCCAAGCCAATACCCCACACCTTGTCAAGAGGTGATGCCTCAACAAGTAATGTTCCCGATGTGGCCATCAGTTCGTGGTACATATCAACATTTTGGGTGAACTTGGCAAGACATCCACGAAACACAACATCACGAGCAACTACTGCCCACATATTCATGTTAAAGTTACGAACTCTACGTCCCCAGGCTTTCTGTTCACGGGGATTTGTCGTCTTCATAATCTCATTGGCAATTTCAATGTCGTCAAACATTAATGCTTTCTTTTGCATCATATACTGTTCAACACAACCATATTGTTGTCCATCAAGGACAAAAGAAGCAGATTTCCAATTTGAAAATGGACCGCTCCAAAAGAATGTGTACCTGTTGTATTTCTGTAGTATGTCAGCCATTGTTATCTCCAAAGAAAAGGCTCGAGGACATCATTATCCTCGAGCCTCAATTCTCCGTCAACAATAATTTAGAATTTATCGACTGTGCTGACCTTCCACTCTGCTCGGTCTGCTGCACGACGATGACGACGAGCACCAAGAACCTTACGGGTTGTACGATCTGTTACGTGTTGTTCACCAATCAACTTTTGTGCATTGATTTGTGTCCAACCTGGAGCTGCACCTGGCATTCCAACAGCAAACTGGCTCAAATACCCACCTGATAACATTTGAGGGACTGGACCTGTTAAATGTCCACAGAAGTCCCACTTCTTTGCTGGCATCGAACGCTGGAAGTAGCAAGGAAGAACAAAATCAGACATCTTGACGCCGTTAACTTCGTAACCGAATGAGTCATCTTCAACAGCATCACAGTTTTCATATGCAAATAAGAAACCTGAAGTGTTTGAAGTTTGCACAAACGTTGTCAAATTGATGTCTGGGTCAGAAAGCATTTCAAGTAATTCGTGACTTGCTGTAACTGACCAACTTAAATTGTAATCGATATCGGTTTTTGCGAATACCTTTCCAATAGGAAGACCTGTTGGGGTTAATTCGTGATACCCTAAAGCACCAGCTGTATCGCTGTCGTCCAATAATACGAGCCACCAATGACTTGCGTCTGGTGTTTGTCCCTTTGGGACGAAGACTAAATCAGCGTCAATTCCCCACTCTGGTGCAAAGTCACGGTGTACTTGGACCTGCATAGCATCTACTACTGGTTTGACTTGTGCATCTGTAAGAACACTGCACTGATTGATAACCGAAATCTTAATGTTTGCCATAAAATCCTCCTAGTCATGACCCCATTATTTATAGGGTAAGGGTCATAAACGAGGATAGGCTAAATAACAATATGAAACTAAACGAGATACCTCAACGAGATTATTACAACCATATTCTTGAACGGCTATGTCACATGGTTAAACGTGGGCAAAAAGATAATGCAGAAAAGTATGGAATGGTTGCTGCAGCACTAATTGATCCCAAAGGAAGGACGGTTCAGGCACTTAACTATGTAAACAATGATGGGCATAGAACTCACGCTGAACGAGCTGCAATTGAAAAGTATGAAGAGATTTACGGTGATATTCCAAAGCATTCAATTATTGTGTCAACTTTAAGTCCATGTAGTAAACATATGCACGATCGTCTTGGTATTAGTTGCACTGATTTATTAAACAAGTATGGAATTAAGGCTGTATATTGTGGATATCTTGATCCAACACAAATGGATTCGTGTGAAGAGAAACGAGAGTTTGATGTCAAAGAAACAAACGAACCGGAAATTAGAGATCAATGCAAAGAGTTTGCTAACACGTTCTTGTAGGAATATAAACTATTCAGAACAAAAATTTTAACTTGTTTATGATTTTTCTACAA
>JAGWGO010000153.1 GCA_028867395.1 Nitrososphaerota archaeon
TATATTGTCTCGTTACCAAAAAATTGGATTGCAGACATGGGACTAAAACAGGGAGACCAAGTTGCCGTAGTTCGACAAGGTGTTTCAACATTACAAATTGTTCCGCTAAAACATCACAACAAGCCGGTGGTTACTGAAGATGCTACAATTGAGATAAAACCAGATGAGGAAGGACCAGTAATCACTAGAAAGCTCATCTCACTCTATCTGCTGGGCTTTAACATCATAAATGTAAAACCAAAACTTGGCAGGCTAAAGCCTACTCAACGAAATGCAGTCAAAGATGCTGTAAAGGGAATTTTGATGGGAACTGAAATTATTGCAGACTCGACAGAGGGCCTGACCATCCAGGTTCTGATAAATCTCTTTGAATTATCAGTCGATGGCGCTCTGAAAAGAATGTTGATAATTGCCAAATCTATGCAAAACGATGCACTGCTTGCATTAGGAGAAGCCAACTATGACTTGGCAAAAGAAGTGATTGCAAGCGACGATGAGGTAGACAGGTTCAGCTTTTACATTATTCGCCAACTCAAAATTGCAATCCAAAATGAACACATGCTAAAAGAGATGGGTATAGAATATCCCCATCATTGCCTTGGCTACAGGTTGATAGTCAAAAACATAGAGCGTGTGGGAGATCATGCCACGGAGCTTGCCAAGAATCTTCTTGAATTTAAAAAACCAATCAAAAAATCCGTGCTTGAAACCATTGAAGAGATGAGCGGATTTGCATTAAACGTGCTTGATGAGGCATGCTTATCCCTTTTTAAGAAGGAGTTCAACCAGGCAGAACTTACTGTAGAAAAGAGTGCAGATATCACGAAATACGAGAAGAAGATCCTAGACAGCATCAAATCAAGTAGGGACGATGAAGAGATATACCGCGTCAGGCGTATGATTGAGAACCTGCGTAGGATATCTGAATATGCTAGCGATATTGCCGAAATAGTCATGAATATGACTATAGAGAAAAGCCTGCGAAAGCAATAGATACGAATAGACAGGAACTGTACACATTGAGAGATTCGGCCATCCTAATTACATACGATAAAGAGGATATTGTAAAGGAGGCAGTTGCTCTGTGCGATGCCGCAGGCTACGAGCTCAAAAAAACCATACGACAAAAATTTCTTAACAAATCCAAGTTTGGATTGGGGGAGGGAAAAGTTGAGGAGCTCAAAGAGATTGTTAGCTCCCTAAAGCCAGATGTTATAATTTATGATGAGATACTAAGGCCCAGCCAGAACTACAATCTAGCATCCACCTTGAAGACCAATATTTTAGACAGGGAAATGTTGATCCTAGAAATTTTTGAACGCAGGGCTAAAAGCTCAGAATCAATGCTGCAGGTAAAATTAGCCCAATTAAGATACGAGATGTCAAGAGCTAAAGAACGAGTTAGGCTTGCAAAGATGGGAGAGCAGCCCGGCTTCATGGGTATCGGAAAGTTTGAGGTAGATGTTTATCATAACGACATAAAAAACAGGATGAATAGCACCAAGGCAAAGCTTGCCAAGGCATCAAGACAACGTGAACTGCATAGACAGGCAAGAAAAAGAATTGGGTTTAAGACCATTTCTCTTGCAGGATACACCTCTGCAGGAAAAACTACGTTGTTTAACACTCTTACCGGCGAACAAAAAGAAGAGAGTCCGAATCTCTTTACTACTCTTTCTACTACAACAAGAAAAATAATTTTGCAGAATTTGGAGATATTGATCTCTGATACTGTAGGTTTCATTAGCAAGCTTCCTGCATACATGATTGAAGCATTCAAGTCAACGCTTGAGGAATTGGTGTACACAGACATTGTAATTGTGGTAATAGATGCAAGCGATCCCTTCCCTGAACTGAGAAAAAAATTCAAAAGTTGTGTTTCAACTCTTGATGAGATTGGAGTAAATCATGACAGAATAGTTTTTGCACTGAACAAATCAGATCTTGTGTCAGAAGAAGAGATAATCGAAAAGGCAAACCTGCTGGGCCTAAAGGACAACAAAAAGTGGTTATCTTTGTCGGCAACAACTGGACAAAACGTCTCGGCCTTGGAAGACCTAGTATATCATATTCTTGAGGATCAGCCCATAGCAAATGAGAAGAAACAAGTAGAAAGACAAAAAATAGAAATCAACTATGAAGATTGAGGTATTAAGAATAGGTCAAAGGCTTGTAAGAGATGACAGGGTGACGACCCATGTTGCACTGGTATCAAGGGCGTTTGGAGCATCAAAGATATTGATGTATGATGCAAATCCGGAAATCAAGGATACCGTAGCCAAGATAAACAAGATGTGGGGAAGCGATTTTCAAGTTGAGATAATAGAAGAGTGGAGAAAAGTCCTCAAGGCAAAAAAATCTGATTCCTACAAAATTGTTCATCTTACAATGTATGGCGAGAACATCAATTCAGTCGAGGCCAAGTTAAGAAAGGAAGACAAGATCTTGATCGTGGTTGGGGCAGAAAAGGTTCCAAGGGAAGTCTACGATATGGCTGATTATAACATAGCCATAGGAAGTCAGCCTCATTCTGAGATCGCAGCGCTTGCGGTATTGCTTGACAGGATGCTTGAGGGTAGACAGTTTCAAAAGAAACATGCCAATGCCCAGCGCGAGATAATCCCTTCAAAAAGGGGAAAAACGGTGATGGACAAGTCCGTGTAGAAACCATCATAAATTGCCAAATAATTCTTGGTAATCCTGTAGCAATTGTACGCAATGATTCCCACTGCTTAAATATGGATATGAGAAGGATGATTTTGAATGAACGTAGAGCATGAAGATCCTTTTGTTAAGATTGCAGCCCTGATTGGCGGAGACGAGTACCTCAAAGTGGCCAGATCTCTGTTAAACACAGAGGATGCAACTGATGAGGAGATTGCAAGTTCTACGGGTCTTAGAATAAACATTGTAAGAAAAGTGCTCTATGATTTGTTTGGAAAGGCACTCATAACTGGAATTAGAGTAAAGGACGAGAAGAAGGGCTGGTTTGTTTACAGATGGCGAGCAAGAAAGGACGAAGTAGACAATTTCATTGAGAACCAAAAGAAAAAGATTGTTGAAAGACTGCAGCAAAGACTGGATTATGAAAATTCCGCAGATTTCTACCATTGTGGAAATGCGGATTGCCAAAAGCTGACCTTTGAGAAAGCACTAGACCTTTCCTTCAAGTGCCCTACCTGTGGAAAACTAGTCAACCTATCAAAAAATGACAAGCTGAAAAAATCCTTGCAGGCAAAAATTGATCAGTTGCGCGGCGATTTGAAACACTAGAGAACGTATCGTAAAACTATTTCATTTCCTATCCTTTTGATCTGTTTTAATCTAAAGGAATATGATATGTTGCTAAACCCATGCCCTTCTACCAGAGATACCGCTTCTTTTCCTCCTACGATATAGGGAGTTATTGTTACAAGAATTTCATCGACCAGTCTTTCTTTTAGAAAATACCAGTTTGTTGTTCCACCGCCTTCAACAAGTATCTTTTTGATTCCTTGTTTTGCCAATAACGATAGAAGTTTTCTGAGCTCGATTTTCGTTTTACCACACCTTATCACTTGTAGCCCTTTTCTTGCAAGAAGAGATGTCCTCTTGGAGGGTGCAAGTTCAGACACTATTATCATGGTTGGGATAGCCTTTGAAGTCCTTGCGATTTTTGAATCAAGGGATATACTTGCTTTAGGATCAAGGATTATCCTAACTGGGTTTCTGCCTTTGACATGTCTTACAGTGAGAGACGGATTATCCACGTAAACCGTGTTTTTTCCAACAAGTATTGCATCAACAGATGTGCGAAGCTTGTGGACTCGAGTAAGGTCCTTGCCTGAGGACAGCCTTGAACTACCAGTACGTGTTGCTATCTTTCCGTCTATGCTCATTGCGGCGCTGAGTACAACATATGGTCTAGATCTTGCCATGAACTATCTCTCCTTCAAACATTACCGCTCTTATCGTATTCTCTGAGGCTCGGTGCACAATTGCCGCATGGGGATTGTGCATAGGTTCAAGATCGATTGAGTGCTTTTCGACAAATATGCAATCAGCAAAACTGTTTTTTTGGATGACACCTATCTTGTTGCCCAGTAGATTTGCAGCGTTGACTGTTGCCATCTTCAGTATGGTTTTTGGAGGGATTCGTCGTTTGGTCAT
>JAGWGO010000154.1 GCA_028867395.1 Nitrososphaerota archaeon
GGTTGCCATTCTTGACTTCTCCTATGGCAGTGTTCGTGTCAGAATATTGTATAAATTCGACTTTGTCTACATAAGTTCCTTTTTCGCCAACAGCAACCTTTGATCCAAGAATGAAGAGCGCCAGTATTACAACTAGCAATAGTTTCATGAATTGTTTTCATGTAAACTGTATATAACCATGGTCCATTGACGCAAACAAAAATTCAAAAACAAAATTTCCTTTGGCTTGGCCTGACCGTTGCGCACATGGTTAGTATTTTATAAACAGGAGATAAATATACCATATTGAATCTGCAGACACTTGTAAAAGGAATACCGGGAATTATTCCCGGCGGATTATCTGTAGAAGATTTTTCAATGGCAACTCAGGCAAGTAAGGAATTATCAATCAGCATACTGGACAATTTAATGCAGAATGGAATAGGGACATATGAAAACAGCCTCATACAGTTTGAAGAAAGCGACAGATTGAAGACAGGTATCTTGGCAATTACTATGGGTGCTCCAATTGATGAAGTTTCAAGGCTGCTAGAGTGGCAGGATTTTGAGTCCCTTACAGCAGAAATCCTTGAGAGTAGAGATTTTGAGACAACTCGCAATGTAATACTCACAAAGCCCAGAATGCAGATCGATGTGGTTGGCATAAAATCGGGAATCGCGATTTTAATAGACTGTAAGCATTGGAAGAAGATGAGTCAGTCAGCACTGGAGCAAGCTGTAAAAAAGCAAGTTGAGCGAACCAAGCAATTTGTGTTAAAAGAAAAAGTACAAGCAGCAATACCCGCCATTGTCACTTTATACCAGTACGAGACTAGGTTTGTAGGCAGGGTTCCCATTATTCCCATACACCAGCTAGATGCTTTCTGCGAAGAATTCTACGGAAACATGGAAAGTTTTACGCTTGAAACATAGTATAAAAGAAAAATGCCGTAGTCACTACAAGAAATCCTTGCGTCATGCGCATAGCCCTGTCCAATGCCTTGGAGTAATCCTCAAATTGTTTGGTTCCCATCACCTTCACCCTAGTCTCTTGCGCAAGTAATTCAAAAGATGCCGTTGCTAGGTTCTGTTCTGCTTTCCTGGCAAGTTGCAAAAACCATGACTTGGCGTCATCGGTTTTTGCCAAGCTGCCAAACTCAAAATACCCATGTTTGTTCCTAGCATTTCATGACTTGTAATGCGTGTCAGAGGTACATATCTCAAGTAAGTTGTATCCATTTTTTGAAAAGTGATTTGCAATTTCTTCTCTTAAACCATTTTGCATGTTGTTAGCGTCTGCCCATCCTAGAAAGAATGTCTCACTGCCTATCTTCATACACATGATTGCTATCTTTCCAGGCCCAAGATCATCTGTTTCAATTTTGAGATCTTCAGAGTTTGCAAATCCAATCTCAATTGGCATCGCATCCTTTGTTACTAAAGTATCAAGATTTGACTTGGCAGCTTTTAGAAGATCATCTGCGTCAAGTTTTGAGATTTCCTCACCCATCGCGTTATGGCTATCAACTATAAGCACTCTTTCAAATCCGCGATTTTTACCATACTGTTCAAGTTCTGTTTTTATCGATGTTGGGACATCTTCCATTCCATGTGGTGAGAGAGAAAGAAGTAGCACTGCAGTCTTGCCAAACAGTAGTCCTACAGTTCTTGCCTTGTTTACCTGGACAGTTACAGGTTTTGTGCAACTAAATCCTTGTTGTAAAGTGGAACTTTTCTGCAAGCTCGCAAGATATTGCTCTACTTGAGATTTTGAAGGAAGGTTAAGGGAGTGATCTGAAACGCTGTGCATTACCATTGCAGATGAATTCAAGTTCTTGTAAATGAGATATGTAATGTTGCTTCCACCTATAGGATGAAACGGACCTGGGTGAACATCTGGTAAAACCAGTCTACAATCTTTATTGTTTTTTGTTTTAAATAAGATCTGAAATGTTGAGACCTTGGAGGGTTGAGAACGGGCTTCCATCATTGTTTCCATCTCTACTGGATCGTTTCTTGTTAGTGCTGCCACATATGCTTGCAGAAAGGTGTGAGTACGTGAAAGCTTTCCTGTGGCCCTATCGGTAAGTATTGTCCATCCAGTACCAAGAAAGATGAAAACAAGGCCAAAACCAATTGCTCTAGGGTCAGAAAGCATTGGGAGCCATTGGTACACTGGAACAAATGTCAGAAACATGGCAAGTGGTTGAACCAAGCATATGGCTAAGGCCGTTTTTATTTTTGTGCCGATTACTGATGTGTATATCCCTATTCGAAAACTTGCAAAAAGTAGCATGCCCTCTACTATGTAAATATCAGACAAGTGAGATTTTGAAAAAACATAAACCGATAGCAGGCCCCCTATTATGGTAACTAGCCAAAGAAGGTTTCCAAATGCCGATATGTGTAGAGCTTTCGAATAATCTGTCTTGAGTAGCTTAAAGTCAACAAATTGAGCTGCCATCAGGACTGCAATAGTAATAGAGATGCTAACGGCAAGATTGTCTGTTGATTTTAGATAGTAGATCGATGACAAAGAAACTATAACACATGCAATAACAACAGAAATCGCAAGTGATGCATATAGTGACGATGGAGTAAATGTTGTTAGTGTGTACCTTTTGTGTATACGGGATACACTATCAGAGCTATCGGTCATGGTGTGAAAAATATTTTCAAAATCCACGAGATTGCGATAAGTGCACTTGGGATGGCTACTACTATTTCTGGCTTTAATTTGTATCCCTTTGTTTCATCCTCAAAGAACCTCAGAAGCCCCGCACTTGATGCTGGCAGTGGTGCAGATTTCTTGCTACTCATGATATAATTTGAAAACCCTTGTTTAAATAAATACCTTTTGCGATCATAGGCGCTTGAGTTTCTCCTTGGCCGTAGCTATGTCATTGATCGATTTTATGATTTGTTGTTGTTTTGCATAATCCTTTTCCTCACGTAATTCATCTGTGAGATCTTTCAGTTTTTGATCTAGTATTTCAATCGGTGTAGATGCCCGTGTTTCTTCTTCCTTTGGTTTTTCAGTTATTTGTGAGATCATCTCTTCTTTAGCTTCTTTGCCACAGCTTACACAAAATGCGTTGCCGTCCTTCATTATTCTTACACCTTTGCAATAGGGACAGGGTTCGCTTACTAGTCTTGCCCCCCTTAGGAGCATCTCCACAGCTTTTTTTGTAAACTCTGACACGTATTAGATCAGGTAATCTCCATAAAAAAAGATACACTTGAACAAGGCTTAATAGTAGGATTCCAGCTTTTTATCTTGAATGGCGGTAATCTGCAATACTTGCGGACTTCCCAACGATTTATGTGCCTGCGGTGAACTTGAGAAGGATCAAACTCAAATCGTAGTTCGAATTGAAGAACGACGTTTTAAAAAGAAAGGTACCATGATTGAGGGAGTCAATCCGAAGATGAACGATCTAGGTAAAGTGGTTAGAGAATTGAAAGCAAGATATGCTTGTGGAGGCACAGTTAAAGACGGATATATTTTTCTACAGGGAGATCATAGAGACACGATCAAAGGAACTCTAGTGAAACTTGGGTTTCCAGAATCAAGCATAGAAGTTCATTGACTGCAATTTGTTACACATAGACAAGATAATTAGAGTTCTATCCATCCCCTACTCTGCATTCATATCCGTGATTTTTGGCATAATGATAATCTCGTTTCCCATAGGAGCTTATCTTGTATTTGATTCCGACATTGGAAATAACATAAACTATCAATATCCGCTAGATGGAATCAATTTCTTCATAGCTGGAATTGGCTACAAACTACCAATTTCGATTCAAATAGGCGATGCCTTTATTGTTGCTTGGTCGGCATATGTAGTGCTATTTTCCATCGCATGTGTAGGACCCCTTGCCAACCTAACCAGAACTTTGACCATCATCATGTCATATGGGTGGCGAGGCCTGAAAGAAAACGGGCTTGTTGACATGATAGCATGGCTTTCCATACTAATTATGTCATCAGTTGCCATAGATTTTGTACAAGAGCGTTTTGGTGTTGGCATACAACCGCCGCAATTCCAAAACGGATTAATCCAGTTCTTCCAGATGACAATATCTCCCTTGACAGAGGAGATTGGCTTTAGAGTATTACTCGTGGGTGTACCGCTCTATCTCATCTTCT
>JAGWGO010000155.1 GCA_028867395.1 Nitrososphaerota archaeon
CTATACTGGACAGCATCCATGAAGCCAATCCTGCCGTCCTCAGTCAGCACAGAAAACATATGGTACAACCAACACTTTGTTTACACTCATGTTGATAATGCGTTTCTAACACTTGACGCCCACAATGGAACCATAGTTGACAGCAGCCAAATCTTCAAACAAAGAGTAATGTACTATGGGGAAGGAGGACTGTTCACCGATACTTGGGCTGCATATCCTGTTGGCAGGACACAGACTGCAGAGCTAAACAATGCCACTTATTCGGGTTCGGGAGGACTTGATGTTGCCCCACCTGCAAGCCAGCTATTTGAGCCCAACTTTTTCCTGTCGTACCCAACACAGCCAATTCATATCATGAGGTACAGGGACATACATGACAGGATGCAGTTACTTTATCCATACTTCCAGTATGACTTGTTTGGAAAACAGGTAAGCGCATGGCCTGTAACAGATGGTCACAAGACCTACTGGCTAATGCCGCTCATAGTCGGGTTTGATACAAAGAACACACCATGGTCAGTGAGCAATCCGTATCTAAGATTGGTGGGATATTCGCTAATTGACGTTTACAACGGAAATGTCACGCTGATAAAGACAGGAAACGACTTTTTCACAGACATGTTCTACAGCCAGTACAAGGACAAGTTTATAGACATGCCTTCTTGGCTTAACAAGCAACTTAGGTATCCTGAGGAGCTCTTTGACTGGAAGGTAGACATGTTCAACATTTATCATGTTACGGACACGTCAACCTTCATACAGGCAAATGACTTTTACGAGGTACCAGACGGTGTAAGCACTTACTATGTAGAGGCCAAGCCTCCTGGATTTGACAAGGTAACCTATCTTGGCTTGTTATCGTTAGAACTTAGGGGATCTGCCGGACGAAACTTGGCAGGATTTATGACAGTCCAAAACGACGCAGCAAACCTAGGGAAGATGCAGTTCTACCAAGTTCCTCTCAATTCAAGCACAAAACTACTTGGCCCCTCATCTGTAAGTGAGGCACTTGACAAAGACTCTGATTTTAGGCAGCTAAAGACATTGCTCCAAAATCCAAGATATGGAGACAATATACTATACAGGGTGGGAGATCATGATGTCTACTTTATTCCTGTGTATACATCAGGTACTGGTGGAGTTGTAACTCAGCTTGGAACAATTGCAGCCGTTGGTGCTGCGTTTGACGGCGAATACTTTGTGGGATTGGGAAATACGCCCCAACAGGCATTTGCTGCATATCTTGCAAAACTTAGCGGAGTTACACCATCTAATGTGACTGCAGCACTTGCGATTGACATGACCTCTAGAGTCTCTGCAATCAAGGCAATACTTCAAGAAGACAAGCTAACAGTAGTTACACCAACAACCATACAGCTACCGCTTACCTTTGAGGAAGGAAACACATCGTTCCAGCAACCGTCTGACATTGAAAACGCCAAGTCACTTATCTCAAACTTTGTCAAGAACTTTGCGCAAAGCAACAACAGAATAATTTTCTGGCAAGAGAACAACACGGTAAACTTGGGCTCCATTGTTGTCAACAACAACGTGCCTGAACTGCATTACATATCAATTGAGGTAGGATAGTTGCTGCTGGTTGTAGACAACGGCTCTGTCTACACTGACTCTATCATAGATTGTCTAAATGATATAAGAGTAAAATACAAACGAATACTCTTTGACAAGATAACACAATCAGAGATTGAAGGGTCGAACTCTATCATTTTGTCAGGAAGGAGGAAAAATGACCCGATGATGAATGCAACCAACTCTAAATTGATTCGATATTCGCTTTTTGCAAAAAAACCACTTCTTGGAATTTGCTATGGGGCAGAGATTCTCGCAATAACACTTGGGGGAACCATACGAAAGATGGGTCAACCGCGACATGGAATTGTGGATGCAAATATACTCAAAGAAAATGTACTGTGCAGTGGAAAGATAAAGGTGTTTGAGAGCCATTCATACCAAATTGCAACACTTGATTCTCGATTTGATATACTGGCAAGCTCAGACCAGTGCAAGTTTGAAATTTTCAAGTATGGTGACCAAAACATTTTTGGAACTCAATTTCATCCAGAAATGAGCAGTGACGGAAAAGACCTGCTGAAAAATTTTACATCCATTAAATAGAAATAATAACTCTAGCACAAGGCTTTACCTCATGGAGTCAGGTCACTCACTTGATGTACCAATAATTCAAGAAGAGAACATCTGTCTGCCTCTTGTCATCAGTGCAGTCTCGAAATATTGGGGAGTGGACCTGCCGCTGGCAGAAGCAAAAGAGATTGCCAAGAGATATCCCGGAGTTAAAGGAACTATATTGATAGAGGGAGTGGAGCTTGCCGAGAGGCACGGACTTGCAAGCATAATCTTGAATTCGTCGATAAAAGAACTGCGAAGGTTCATCGACATGGGGATTCCTCCAATTGTGATACTTCCCGGATTAAAGGACGTGGTACAGCATGCGTCCTTGGTAATTGGATATGATGAGACAGAAAAAACCATCTTTCACTATATACCAGAGCCTGACAAGATTGGCGCAATTCCTCAAGACACATTTGACAAGCAGTGGGAGGAAGATGACAGGCTCATGATATTGCTTGTGCCACCTGACATTTTGCAAGAGGCAAAGATATCTAGTGACAACAAGACAAGGTCCAACCGTCTCTGCTTTGATGCCGAGAAACTTCGTCTGCAGGGAAGAGCAGACGAATCTGTCACGATGCTAAAAAAAGCACTTGAGATTAACCAGTCCAACTCTACTGCATCATCCCTTTATGCTGGAATACTAAACGACAGAAACCAGCAAGAGGCAGTGCAATACTACAAAAAGAGCATAGAGCACAACAAGAGGTGCTATCTTGCATACCGCGGCCTTGGCAACTTTTACCTAAAGGCAAAAGACTATGAAAATGCTGAAAAATACTATACTATGGCAATAGAATTGAATCCATACAGGTTTGTGCCAATCTACAAGAACAGGGGGATTGCAAGGATGGAACAGAACAAGACTGCTCAGGCAAGAGAGGATCTTGCAAAATACCTTGAACAGATGCCTGAGGCAAAAGACAGGGATGCAATCATCCAGGCAATATCAGAACTGCACTAGGCTCTGTAAAAGAATTTAACAGTCATTTGTTGCAATTACATTGCAATTGGATTGTATATTTTGCAGCATTGTATCTGGAAAGATCCCGTCACGAAAAATTTACGAGACTCCAAAATCACTTGCGTTTCTAGATGCCTTTCCTTTGGTAAGGGGACATGTGCTTGTCATACCAAAGGCTCACCATGTCAAGGTCCAGGAGATATCGCCGCAGGACAATGCAGACCTGTTTGAGACTGTACAAGTTGTGGCAAAAAAAATTGAACGCCTTGCGCCATCCTCACTTATCGCGGTTCACAACGGCAAAGAGAGCGGCCAAGAGGTACCACATGTTCATGTACATATCATTCCAAGAAAGCAAGAAGATGGAGCAGGGCCAGTACACAGCATGTTTGCAAAGAGACCAAAGATGACAGATAACGAGTTTGACGAAATTTTGGATATGTTGAAAAAATAAATTGGTGCGGAGTGCGGGATTTGAACCCGCGGCCTTCAGCTTGGGAAGCTGACGTCATGCCGGGCTAGACTAACTCCGCCTGGCAGACCCTATCCCCTAACAATATATAGTTTAAACACCAAATGATATGCATGGACGCAAAATGCCCAGAGTGTGATAAGGTCGCTGTTCTTGATGACGAGATAACGTGTGTCAAGTGCCCTCACTGTGGCTTTGAGGCAAACTATGAAGACTATCTGAATATCATGAAGGCGCAGGTCGGCGCAATGGTTGACAACTTTCAGTTTGACAGGCCAGGCAGTTTTTAGTCTACCAAAACGAGCCCTTGTCTGAGCAGTCAAGATGAGCGCCGCAATTTGTGCATATCATGTGACATGCTTGCATGGATACCATCTCTTTTTCACATCGCGGACACTTGATCTGCTCTTTCAATAATATCAGAAACGAGTTGCAAATCTTAAAAGATTTGGTTTTACGAACTGTCAAGTTACGTGATGCAATTAATCAACCCGTAACTAGACAGTCTAAACGTTAATTAATAGTCAAAAAACTTTTTTCA
>JAGWGO010000156.1 GCA_028867395.1 Nitrososphaerota archaeon
GAGGTGCAAATGACTTCCAGTACTCGATTTGAACGCTTTGGTGCTTAAAGAGATTGTGGACTTGATCATAATCGTTCCACACTTCAACAGTAAACTTTACGTAGAAGCTCATTTCTTTAAAGGTGCAAAAACAGCAATCAGCTGTTTACCTTCCATAGATGGTTTCTGTTCAATTGCTCCTTGTGGAGCTAAATCTGTTGTGATTCGTTCGAAGACTTTGCGTCCGATGTCTTGATGCATCATTTCACGTCCACGATACTTTAACACAACCTTTACTTTATTCCCTTCTGTAAGGAAACGAATTGCATTGCGCAATTTGATTTGATAATCACCTTCGTCTGTTACTGGACGAAGTTGAATTTCTTTGATGAGTACTTGTTTTTGTTTATGGCTTGCTTCACGAGCTTTCTTTTTCTGTTCAAAAAGAAACTTTCCATAATCAATGATACGAACGACAGGTGGATTAGTATTTGGTGAAACTTCTACTAGATCCAACCCTTCACTTTGTGCTAGTTGAAGTGCATCATATCGAGTCATAACTCCAATTTGTGCACCATTTGAACCGATTACTCGCAGTTGATTTGCGTTGATCTCTTCGTTAATTCGAGATCTCTTCACTGTAGGTTTAATAAACAACTCCTCCAATAACTTGTGATTTCAGATATTTAAGCGTATTCATCGTATCTTCCATAACTTCAATTTTTCGATCAATTTCACTTGTGTTGATTTTCAGACCAAACTTTTGCACAAAGTCTGCAACATACTTGGTTTCATCAAAGCATATTCGCATTTCACCATCGTCAACTATAAGTGTAACAAGACCCTTTAGAAATTCAGCATTATGTTTATATGGCTCGGTAACAAGATCAAAACTACTGTGATGAGTTTTTTCAAAATACTTTGAAAGTTCATTTTTCTTTAAATCATCAACAATTTTACCAGCAAAAAGGGTGATTCGTTCCTTATCCACGAATAAATCCCATGTGCATAAATCAAGGAGACGATTCTCGAGAATGTACTGACGAAGTAGTTCTTGATACTTTATATCAAGTTTGGACATCTCATTCCATGCGGCTTGCTGTAATATCTCGATGTTGGTTTGGCGAGCACGAATGTCTGCACCTAATGTATCCAGAGCTATCTTTTTGGAATTACTCATGCATTCTCCGCTTCAAATTGGTGCCCAGTGAGGGAATCGGACCCCCGTATTCGCCGTGTAAAAGCGATGTTCTACCATTAAACTAACCAGGCAAAAATTATTGTGTATCTGGCATATCATTTGCGTCGGCAGCACGCCCAACAGGCGAACTATTTTGACGCATTTTAAATCGTTTTGCATGCTTATGTGCTTCAATCCAAAGCATACGTTGTTCTCGGCTATCTATCGATCCGTGGAGAATCATCATTCGCTTAATCCGACGGGGCAATGTAGCACTCAAAAAATCCGAACGATTCGCCATTTAAATCTCCTAAAAATTCTAAATCGATGTCTAGTGTTATCTACAAAAATAATGGGGCCATCCCTGGCCCCTATGGGGACATCCTAGTCCCCTGTTTCTATCAATCGCGTAGAGTATAGTTTTTGGATTAAAAAGTTTTTAAGGAACTCTATTTGCGATATTCTATATGAGGTGAAGTAGTTTATTTACTATAAGTAAGGAACTCCATTTGTCAAATTTCAAACATTTTTTCGAGCTTATCGAAGCTAAAAGTATGATACGACAAATCGTAGTCATAGACAACTTTTTGCTTAGCAATAGTATCATACTTGATGCCAAACTCATTGAGTAGGTCAACAATCGTCCACAGCTTACCAAGTCCCTTGTCAATGACAGGATGCTTCCCAACTGTGACACGAGAATTGCTTAGACGACCACTATAAATGATGAACGAATCATCCTTCAAGAAGCCGATAAGTGTTTGCTTCGATGTCAACTCAATACGCTCACGAATCAATGTGTTATTTAGCCATTCCTTCTTTGAAGGATAACCAACAACAATTTCTGCACCAACCTTGTCAGGTCCACAGAAGACGTTTACCATCAAACCATAACGGTTATGATTTTCGGGATTAACCATCATAAACTCTGTTGCACCATTTGTACCATCCGTCATATCACCAGAGAAAGTGATTTTGGCGTTCTTTTCGTACGCTGAATAACCACCCCAACCAGTACGGTTACCATGATCATCAATTGCTGTCAAGTCAAGGTCGATACGTTGATTAACTGAACCCCATTCATTGCGCCAGTAAACACCAGCTGACAACTCGTTCTTTCCACCAGTAGCTCGGACCTTCGTTCCAAACGGAAGATTGCCCAAAGACTGCTTGCGTGAGATTGGCAAACCATATTCAACCGACGAGTCGAGTAGGATCTTCTTGCGCTTCAATCCCTTGAGGTCTTGTCCAATCGATGCCAATACGGCATCCTTGATCTTGCTCAAGTCTCCTGCGTTCAACAAAGGACGATTAGCTTCTGTCCAAAACTTTCCGTTACGGATATTAAACAAATCATAATCCTTGTTCAAGAGCTTAAACTCAATCAAATTCAAGTACTTGAACTTGTCACGAAGCGAGATCGTCTTCAGTGCGTTAAGACCAACATCGCCAGCAATTGCACTTGCAATGAAGTGCTTGGAAATTGGCTCGTGAATAGGAACATGCTCCGTTTTGCTCAAACGAGAAATCTTGTTAATTACCGTTGCAGTGCTGGTATTCTTACAAGCCATAATTAACTTTTTGTGACGGTTGAATACTTGAGCGAGAGGCTTGATATGCTTCTCGAGGAATTCAACTGACATTCCCTTGCCCTTCACTTCAGCAATCACTTTCTTTGATTTGATCAGCATTGGATCGTTTGTGGCTTGGTAGCAAATATAACGAACTGCATCATCTCCGCTTGTAAAAGCGGTCTTTCCATCATACAAAGCAATACGGAGTTCGTTATTAGCCACATCATTTAACTTATACTTAATTTTGTAATCGCGAATTACCTCGATGACAGGTTTCACGTCCTTAATTGGGCGATTCCCTTCTAGGAGTGTTGTAACCAATTCGGTCAATTCTGCGAGTGTGCAAGCTTTGATATAAGCGATGCTGACAATCTTACCCTTCGTAACCTCAAGGTCGAATAAACCTGGAGATTCGAGCCCATATGTTTCAATATAGTGAAGAAGCTGCTTTGTCAAAAGATATTCCAGTGAATCATTCTTACGCTCTTCAACAGAGAACAACGTTACGAGCGGAAGAGGCTTGAACAAGCTCTTCAACATATCAACTTGTTCGTCAGTAGGCTCGAAGTCGGTAATGAAACCGTTCTTCACGTTATCGAGATTGAGCTTGCCCTTTTTTGCTACGACGACCTTAAATAAGCTGACTGTTGAGGTATTCATTTTCTCTCTCCAAATATGTTATCCAACCACCAATGAGGATAGTTGGGATCAGTATACAACTCTTGAACAAAAAGGCAACCCTGTTGGATGTCTTCTTTCCACATTTTCACTGTTACATTTAAATATTTCTTTCCAACGTAGAACCCGTTGGTTGGTGATACAGGGTCACCATGTGTTTCTGAATGATACATTTCGAGCAAGGATTGCTCACTGTAATCCAGTAAAGGTTCCCAATCTTTAGAAAAGACTCGGTATACCTCGGACATAATACGAAATTTTCGTGTTACTCCTTTTGATCTGCTTGGCGCTGTGTCATATATCAACCTCCAATTTTTGAATTACCATACTCCTAATTTTTTATAGTAAGATGTAATTAGTCTTGTTAGTAGTCGTACCTCTAAAATACCCTCTTTTATTTTAACCCACTGACCTTGTTTTGCATCAATCTCTTTTTGCATAGTAAACGTAATTCGAGACTGATCAAGTAAATTATTATTTTTGAGCCAATCATATAATGGAAGTTCAATGGTCCTAACCTTTTCACGCCAAAGTTTTTCACTCTTTTTATCTAAAAGTCTTCCAGGTGTGGGGTCTGATATTTGTATATCAATGTGAGTATCACCACGACCCGTTCTTGAACGAACATAAAATTTTGAGTCGATTTTAAATGCTGTTCCAGCAAATTGTCGCAA
>JAGWGO010000157.1 GCA_028867395.1 Nitrososphaerota archaeon
CTTCTCATACTTGAGATTTTAAAAGGGGTAAGATCTATGGTATGCCGCATCTTCATTTACTAAATGTGTCATCAAAGCCAATAAATCTGTAGCTTCGATGGTATGAACAAACTGACTAGAATTCATCTACACCGTATAAGTGTGATAAATTGGGTCAATTATTATCAATTTAATTAACACTTCTTCATAATTATACGTGTTTTTAATAATTTTCTGCTAATGGAACCATACTATGTTTAGACCGCCATTACTATTCGCCCTAGCAGTTATTTCCTTAACTTTTATTCCAGCATATGCTGAAGTAACCTCTTTGCAAGCTGACAGATCGTTCTATTCTATTGATATGAGCATATACTTTACAGGTACAGTTGCCACCCAAGATTCTCAAAAATTAGTAAATTTAATGATTCAAGATTCTAATGGAAAAATTGTTTTGATGACAGGCAAATATGCTGACTCAAATAATGCATTCCAGATAATAGTAAATACTAATGATCAGAATCAATTCAATTTGAAAGGAACATACAGCGCCTCTGCTTTTGTTAATTCAAAACAGGATGGCAAGACAATATTCTTTGATTTTTCTCCGGATGGCTCTCCGGTGTTTCACCCTTCAGAGTCAAAGAATAATGCTATCTTCTCTCAAAATGAAGTAAACGGCCCTTCTAAACAAGAAACCAATTCTAATAATACATTCTTATCAGATGAAAATGTAAAAATTGTGGACTTTGTAAACATGTCAAAAAAAATAGCCCCCAACAATAACCGTTCTGAAGTCATCTCATCCTCTCCTGAGTTGGCAAATGTCTTATATCCGCTGATGGCTGCTTGCGGAGCAGGACTAGTGGGGTTTATCATATATCAACGAAAAAAGAGAACGCGGGGGATCTCTGAACAATCTAACGAAAAATCGGTTTTGAAAATTGAGTCTGATCAAGACTATGCCCTAAAGATTCTAAAAAATAGATTAGCTAAAGGCGAGATAACATTGGAAGAATTCAAGATGACTAGAGATGCTTTAAGTGAACCCTAGGGTGATAGGCTGAACGAATCCAACTTAGATAACTGCGCATCTATCTGGGTGGAATTTTCATTTCCATATGAGATTAGGATTCTGTCATTGTCTTTTGGTACATAATTGCTGATGTCCTCTATCTGATGATGGTTTATGAAGAATTTCAGACTATATTTATCATCCGTACAGAAATTGCGCTTATCTGGAAATGTGAAACATTTGCCAGTCAAGCCTATGTGTAGTGAATCAAACAAGAAGCCCAAAGTTACGTTTGCCGCATGTACGTGAATTGTTTCCCCGTCGTTCTTTTCAAAATCGATGTATCTGCTCTTAACTTGGTAGGCGGGGGAAGAATAATCAAACTGTTGACCAAAAATCATTGTTAACAAACCAGCGTGCATGTTCACTCCTCCAAGAGGGCCTGCTCCAGGGGGCATTCCTTGTGGAACTACATGAGTTGATAATTCATAAAAATTGTAACTCGAAATTCCAAGAACTGCAACTATTCCGGCTAGAACTCCGATTCCAATTGCCTTGTACTTGAATTGTTGCTTCTGACGTTTCTCGTAAAAGGTTTCCCGCTCCTGTTCACGTTCTTCTCTCTCTTTTTTGCCCATTTAACGATAAAAGTCAAAATTGCACCCTAATTAACTATATCTGATTCTTGAATAACTTGACGATCCTTATGATGATCATGTGATTGGACTGGCTCAAAAAAAGTTGTAAGGCGTGGGTATTGTTTGCTTAATGGTATGCAAATGGTATGTACGAGACGTTTACTGCATTGAGTACCTTTGCAGTGCCAATCGATAGTTGGTTATCCCATGCTGTTAATATTAGTCCTGATGTACTCATGGGATTGTTAGGTGTCATGTGAAATGTCACATACATGAATCGCTGGTAATACTTGACATCAGCTGTAACATTGCCAAGTATGTTGTGAGGATCATGAACTGTAACGCCACTTACTTTTGAATACTGAACCCATGTATCACTACTCGTAGCGCTTGGATTGTTGCCCTTTACGTTTAGAAACAAGGCCAAGCCTTGAATTCGATACGTTCCTCCATACTCCCATAGTTTAGCCGTTATGGATGCTGGTGAACCTACGTATAACGTCTTGGTGGGTATCTCTTGAATATACTTTGAAATGTCGTAAGTATCCCCGTTGATAGTCAAACCGTCGTTGTATGACATTGGAGTACTACCAAGTGCAGACCCCGCATACGTGCTACTTCCAAATGACGGACCATAAGATACTCCGTGACCGGATAGTGCATAAACAGACGAATTTGCTCCCACAAGCGTTAAGGCCAGTGTAGCGACAATCGCGCTTATGATAACTCGCTTGTGCATTACCGATGGTTGGATTCCTCATATACATAAGCGTTTTCTATAGGTGTCATAATTTTTGCCTTCAATATGCAATCTATATCTGCAGTATGTCATATCTCATAAATTTGCTGAAATGTTCACTTTTAAGAATAATTTCAGATTTTTAATTTGTTGTGCTTTTTTGTTATGAAAATATCTATGTCTTATTTTGCAAATTTGGTCGATAAATACCTCATACTATAAATAAAATACAGAAAAGCAGAATCTCATGAAATGCATTTTCTGTGATATTGTTGCAGGAAAAAAAGATGCATATCTAATCTATGAGGACAAAACACATGTAGCAATACTTGACAAGTATCCAATACAATTTGGACACTCACTTGTAATTCCTCGTGAACACCATGAGAAAATAATTGATCTGCCAACAGAGGGTGTTTCAGCCTTGTTTTCCAAAGTACCGATGGTAGCGCGTGCAGTATTGAAAGCAACTGGAGCCGATGGTTTTAACATTGGACAAAATAATGGTAGGGCGGCAAACCAGATAATTCCTCATGTACACGTGCACATAATTCCAAGATATGAAAAATTTAGCAATCCGTGGAAACGAAGAATGATTGCTAATGATGAGGAATTGAATGAATTGTCTAAAAAAATAAGAAGTTTCATTGAATCAAGTTAGTTCTTTGATTATTGATTCCATATCTCCCTTGGTTAATCCAATGTGGTTTTTCGCATCTCTTCTTGCAATTACCTTTCCTTTTTCAAAAGCAATAACCGTAGGAATAGCTTGAATATTGAATCTGTCCCAAAGCGGATTCTCATCTTCATCAATCATGGCCTCTGCTTTTCTTATGTTGTCTGCATTGATTTCCTCGAAAGATGGCTTGAAATCTGTGCAGTAGGGGCACCAGCTTGCATAAAAGAGAACTATCGTTTTTCTATTATCGTTTAATATTTTAGAATCAAACTCAGCAGTCTTTACGTGTTCCATGTTGTAGATTGAAGATACAAATTATTTATAGGTTAAGCGGATATTTTTCAAAGCCAGTCTGTTTATTTCAGGCACACAATCAGATGTTAGTTTGTCTTATTATCAAATAAGCATTGAGTAATCAAACAAAGGAAAATTTACAAAAAACAACGTTGGGAGAAAATCTAGTAAAAAAAGAACTTGATGAACTGAACATAGCCGAACGCGAACTTCAAGAGAAAGAAAAGCACCTCGATCATCTAACATCTGAATCTATAGAAAAATTAAGAGCGGTATCCAAGATTAATCAAGACCTGAAAACTAGGGTGAAATCTTTACAGGATCTTAGTATGTCGGTAAATGCTAAAAATGATGAGCTTAAAAGAGCCAACCACGAACTTGAAAGGCAAAAAGACTACAATTACCACATGAGTGTAGAACTACAAGATAAGCTAAAAAAAGTTCTTGAAAAGGAAAACGAACTTTCATTGCAACGTGATATGCTGGCAAGACAGTTAGAATCGACCACAAAGGATCTAGTCAAGGCAGAAAAATTCGCCGTGGTGGGTGAACTTGCGGCAAGATTGGCTCACGATCTAAGAAATCCACTTTCTGTTATTAAAAATACGATGGACGTAATGTCTTCTCGGCCTAATATGCGAATTGATGAAAGACTACAGTTCACTGCTAGATTTCAGAGAGCGGTTCAACGTATGGCGCATCAGATTGATGAC
>JAGWGO010000158.1 GCA_028867395.1 Nitrososphaerota archaeon
AAAGTTATCGTCGTGGCCGCGCCGTATCTGTCGGTCATCCCGCTGTCGATAGCAAGCGTGTCACCTGCTGCCATCGTTGTTGAAGCGTGACTTGCAGTTAGAAATGCAGTTGCCCATGACGTTCCTGCGTTACTGTCGCTGCCACCATTTGCTGCTGATGTGATGTAATATGTGGTCACAGAAGTACCGCCACTCTATTAACTCATAGTAAAGATTGTACCGGAACTTGATCCACCATTCCATTGAACAGTGAAAGTATCCCCATTATTCATAGAAATTCCTGAGCCATAATCCCACCAAGCTATTAAACCATTAGATGCTGGAGTACTATCGTATAATACTACATATCTAAATGTAGCCATCGCTCCAGTTGCAGTCCAAGTAGTATTATTAGCAGATAGAGTTTCTGTTCCACTGGTCTGAGAAGAACTTACACCAGTTAAAGAATTTCCACCTGTAGTATATCCATTACCAGAAGAAATTTCAGTAATACTACTCCAGCTAGAAGAACTTGCAGTAGGTGCAGTATTACTCAGTCCTACTTTTAAAGTATCACTACCTAAGTTAAAATTACCATTACAGACGTACTGGACGAACGGCTGAAATTTGTTGTATGCGACCATCGGTTACCTCGAATAAGACTGGATCTGCTGTTAAAGTATAATCAGTCAATTGCTATTTCTTTTAGTTTACTAAGACGTTTCTGTAGATCTGCTTTCATAATAGTCAACTCTTGACTGGTCTTAGCATGCTGTTGAGCTAAGTCTGTTAGAGAGTTTGCTTGATTTGTTAATGCAGAAGACTTATTAGCTAATTCAGTCTCTTTATTAATAATATCAGTTTCTCTACTAATTACTGCACCTTCTTTATTAGAAAGAGCAACTTCTCTAGCATCTAATTCTTTAGAGCGTTGATCTAACTGTTTAGTCTTAGTATTTATAGTTTCTTGAGCAGAATCAAAAGATGCTTGCTTTAAAGCTAGATCTTTCTTTTCACTTTCAATCTTATTTTCCAAATCTCTAAGAGACTGGAACTGACTGTTTACGTCAGAGACTTTCTTAGCTATAGCATCTAAATTATCTCTAGCTGTTTTAGGATCCGCTATAATAGACAGCAAAGTATATGCATCTGATACTGCGTTTGTAGGGGGTAGATAATCCATTGTTTACCTTATGAATTAGTAATAACTGCAACCATATAGCTCTGACCCTGTGGTACTGTAAAGTACTCGGTTTGATTTGCTGCCATACGAGCTTTAGTTGCCGTTGCTGTGGGATTAGTTCCAAACTCTACTGAACAGATTGCATCTGTGTGAAGTCGAACAATACCTGTGCTGTTGTTAAATGCAGAAGATTGAAGAGAACTCGCACCAATAGATACTGTCTGTTCTGCAATAGGGGGTTGCTGAGTTACAGGAATCATATGCGCATTTCTATCTCCGCCCATTCCCACAAACTCAGTTATATATAAAACTGCCATTAATGTGTTCCATTTTTAATTAAAGTTGTAAGTTGAGTTTCAATTACTGAGAAACGTTGAATGTTATCTTCGTGTCTGACCTGATCTTTTTCTTCATGGGTATCCAGTATCTTTTCTAGATGATGTTCAACTTCTTCAAACTTATCTCTAAGCCAATTAACAGCTTTCCAGAAACCTCCTGTAATAACAGCTACGATTGTAACTAAACTAGATAGAGCTATTAGAGAAGCTGTATCAGCAGATAGATTCATAAAATCCATAGTGACATGGCTCCTTAATCACCGGAGCTAATTGTTTAATATGAGGAACAATCTGCTTTACTGGAGGTAGAGGTATTTGTTGAATTTGTTGCTGAACTTGTTGAACTATGTGCTTATGTTCAGGATGATATAGAAGTACAAAAGCTTGTAGAGCTATTAAAGCTATAGCTATAGTTATAGGTAGAAGCTTTAATTTCATTTCTTACCTTTAACTTTCTTAAGATTAGGATTCTTAGCTTTAGCTTTAGAAGAAGCTTTTCTAGTAGCAGAAGCTAAAATAGCCCCTGCTTTCTTCTGACCGTATTTCTTAGCTATCTTATTCTGGACAGCCTTGAAACCTGGATGAGCGGCACCCTTAGCCATTTTACGAAGCAGAAGCTAGAAGAGCTGTACCATGTCCGCCGGTAACACCACGACCATTCATGCCGTGCTTACCGATCTGGGAGACTGCGCCTGAATAACGCTTATCACCAGCTGAACCTTTAGATGTAGCCATATTTAATTTCCTTTCTTACGTGGAGAACTTGATTTCCAAGATCTGCCGCCTTTACCTGATTTCTGAGCTCCAGCATAACCACCGCCGTGTTTACCAGCGTGATCTTCTGAAGTCTCTGTTTTAGAATCTGTTTCAGTATTACCAGCATAGATACCTGCTTGAAGTTCTCCTAGAGAATACCACTGATTCTTTTCTACGCCCTCGAAGTTCCTATGTTCCTTCTGAACGTCACAAATGGGAAGTTTGTACTTAGAAAGTTCAGAACCTCCGCTATATTGAATTCTGCCGTCTGCAGGCATTATTTCTTACCTTTCATAAACTTACCATATTTCTCTTCTTTAGAAATTACGTGAAATGTCTTACTTAGATACTTAGTCACTGTTTCTACCTACAGGATTACCTGGATTCTGAGAGTTATATATTCTAGCTGCTTTCTTCTTAGCTGCTTTAGTACTAAGTCCTTGCTTTATAAAAGCATCTCTCATAGCTTCATATTGTCTAGGCATTATCTTATTTCTCTACAACTAAGTTTAAGACATCTAGACATATTCTCTGCATTTAGAGTACCACAGCGTTTGCAAAGCCAACTCAATCTCTCATACTCCTCCAGAAAGGTTTACCACAATAGTGGCATAAATAGTCGGTATCATCGTTATAGGCATAGCAATATTGACAACACCACCACGAATCATTCACTAGTCACCTTCACCGGGTCTAGGTTTATTAGTTTCACAGAAGAAGCAGAAATCAGTAGTATCTGGGTTTAGTTGCCCACACCAATCACATTTCCAACCCACCGTTTACTCTCCTAGGTTCTTTACAGAAAAAACATTGCCATTCATTATTAGCATTGATACTATCGCAATGAGCACATCTCCAGACCATAGTTATCTCCTAGGTTCTAGAGGTCCGCCACATCTGGGACAAGTCCATATAGAAGAATAGACATTCTTACCACAGTTTTCACAATATCTATAATCTTCCATTTCTAAAACTTTTCCCACTTGACATTCCAAATATATTTGATTATATTGAAGAGAGCTTATATTATATAGGATTTTATATGAATAGTCAAGAAGAACTAATATTTAGGGAACTTTGGCCTAATATATTAGAGGATTTTAAATATCCGGAGACTTCTACTCTACAGAATGCCTCTCAATCGCCCATAAATGGCCGCTGATGCGTTATTTACCCTACATGGCTACCTACATACCACTTTTGGTACAAAACTCACCAGTGAGCTTCTAATGGCGTTTAAACGGCATTTGGATAAAAACAACCTTTCTTACCTAAATAATAAACCTAAAGTCATATGGTGGGAGATTATTGCTCCTAAAGGGTCTGCACTAAGTCCTTTACAGAGATATGATCTAATATTTGATGATTATGACCTTAAGATTAGAAAACTATAAAAATTTTGGTGCGATATTTTTTAGGTGTAGTTCAAGATGCGCGATCGACCCCCATCCCCCGGTGGTGGTGGGTTTCGGGTCTATGATATATCAGAGATATCTCTAAGGTATATCATAGGAGCTAAGGTCTTGGCTAAGGCTCATATGATGCATAATTAGGTAATCTCTATCCAATGATTAGCTAATGCAAAGCACAAGCTATCCTTAGATAGCTTAGGTAACACTATGTAGCATAGTAATAACAATGTAGCCTTAGCTACATCTTAAGACAAAAGAAAAACCCGCGAGCCGGAGTGACCAGCGAGCGGGTTATTTGTTTGTTGTTTGTTAGCTATTCCAAAGGTGCGGCCAATCTTCGACAAACACTCGATAGCGAATTGCAGGCACCAGAAAGTGAGGC
>JAGWGO010000159.1 GCA_028867395.1 Nitrososphaerota archaeon
ACCATGTTTTGACAAAAAAGATACAGAATACAAAAACCTGAAGGATTATTGCAAAATGTGTGGAAAAAAATTGGGCATGGTAAGATACAATCCAAAAAGTAAATGGTCTATTGATGGACAGTTGTGCAGAGAATGTTGGGATTCTCAAAAAGCAAAATTGGGATAAATATGCGTTTTTTCAAAAAATACAAATGCCAAAAATGCGATAGGAAGTTTGGTCAAGAAGAAGAATTAATGCATCATGAGATGATTGCCCATAGCAGTGCCCTATATGATTGCAAAGATTGTAATCTCTATTTCTCAAGCATGGAAGAAATGAGAACCCACTTACAGAGAGAGCACCAGTATAAAGGAAAGGCCTGACTTAGAAAGCCTTTATTGTTTTTACTACAGGAGGTCTAACTTTGGTAAATACCCTAAATCCACATATGCATTTTATTTCTGGAAGTCTTGTTAATTCAGACTGGCTTACCTTGGTACCACATCTCATACAAGCATAAAATACACTAAAACTAGCCTGTTTTTCTTCTCGTTGGTTATTTTCTTGTATTGGTTCAGACATGAGTTATCAAAAATTTATCTGTAATTTAAGGCTAACAAACTACTTTAGAGTAAGCTCAATGTATACATCATTTGGAATTTTTATCCTCATAAGTTGTCTGATCGCTCTATCGTCGGCGCTCAGGTCGATAACTCTACGGTGTATTCGCATTTCCCATTTTTCATAGGTGTTTGTTCCTTGACCACATGGTGACTTGCGAGTTACTACATTGAGTTTTTTAACAGGTAGAGGTGTTGGTCCTTTAACTTTAACACCTGTCTTTTCACCAATTCCCTTTATTTCGCTGCAGACGCCATCCAGCCTTTGCAGACTTGTGCTCGTTAATTTTATCCTGGCTGTCTGGGTCATCTAGATCTCTATTTTGTGAATTTTTCTGTGATCTCTTTTACAATCCCTGCAGCAATTGTTGCACCCATATCTCTGAGCGCAAACCTGCCAAGTTCTGGAAAGTCTTGGAATGTTTCAATTGGCAAAGGCCTCACAGGTTTTATTCTCACAATGGCAGAATCTCCAGCTTTTAAGAACTTTGGATCTTTCTCTTCTATTGCACCAGATTGTGGATTGATTTTAGCCTCGAAGGCAACTATTGTAGCTGCCACTTGAGCTGTGTGAGCATGCATTACTGGAGTGTATCCAGGTGCAATAGCTGTTGGATGATGAATGACTATAATTTGTGCCCTGAACTCTTTTGCAACGTTTGGGGGATTGTCAGGGGATCCAATTACATCACCTCTCTTGATGTCTTTCTTTTCTATACCTCTAAGGTTGAAACCGATGTTGTCGCCAGGCTCTGCAGACTCCATCTGTGTGTGATGAGTCTCGATACTTTTGATTTCACCAGCGGCACCTGATGGCATTACGACTATCTTCATGTTTGGCTTGGCTACTCCTGTCTCTACACGACCTACCGGCACTGTTCCAACACCAGTGATTGTATAAACATCTTGTACTGGAATTCTCAGAGGTTTGTTGGTTGGTTTATCTGGTAGTTTAAACTCGTCAAATGCTTCGTATAGTGTTTTTCCAGTCCACCAAGGCATGTTTGCTGATTTCTTTACCAAGTTATCGCCTTTCCAGCCGGAAACTGGAATTATTGGTATTTGTTCTAGTTTGTAACCTACAGACTTTAGTAATTTTTCTGCTTTTTCTTTTGCTACTTTGTAGGCTTGTTCAGAGTAATTACTATCATCCATCTTGTTGATAGCAACGACTAGTTGGCCTACTCCAAGTGTTCTTAGTAGAAATGCGTGTTCTCTTGCTTGCCCTCCAGGTGCTATTGCAGTATCTGTTTCTCCTTCTTTTGCAGAAAGTACCAGTACTGCACAGTCTGCCTCGGATGCACCCGTAATCATGTTTTTGATAAAGTCTCTGTGTCCTGGCGCATCGATCAGAGTGAAGAAATACTTGGGAGATTCGAATTTTTGAAATGCTAAGTCGATTGTAATGCCTCTTTCTCTTTCATCTTTGATATTATCCATAACCCATGCGTACTTGAAAGTATCACCTTTGCCAGTCTTTTCAGATTCTGCGGCATGGGCAGCAATTGTTCTCTCATCTACAAGACCCAAGTCCATAAGAAAATGACCCATGGTGGTAGACTTGCCGTTGTCGATGTGACCTACAACGATCATGTTTAGGTGTGGTTTTTTGCTTGCAGCGCTCATACCGAACCCTTGAAGACTTGGGCTTTATTACCATTTCGATTTTTTGAAATTGTTTTCATCAAATTTTCAATAATTTGTGGTTTGGTCTTTTGCTTCGCCCATTTTTCACATACTATAAATCGAGGAATTTTTCAAATGAAAATATGAAAATTACTGTAACTGTAATCAAAGCTGATGTGGGGGGAATTGGTGGACATACAAGACCAAGTGACGGCTTGCTAAATGCAGTCAAGAACATGGTAAGATCCCAAATGATACGAAATGGAAAGGGACTCTTGATTGATTCTTACATGGGATATTGTGGAGATGACATCCACATTGTTATGACGCATACGAGAGGTACTGATAATAAAGAAATTCATCAGCTAGCTTGGAGGGCATTTGAGGCCGCAACAAAAGTAGCAAAAAATGAGGGACTTTATGGCGCAGGTCAAGACCTTCTAAAAGATTCCTTTTCAGGAAATGTGAAAGGTATGGGTCCTGGTGTAGCAGAGATGACATTTGAGGAAAGACCAAATGAAGCGTTTACGATATATGCAGCAGATAAAACAGAGCCTGGAGCCTTCAACTATCCTTTTTACAGGATGTTTGTAGACACTTTGAGTAATACCGGGCTCATTGTTAACAAAAATTTGGCTAGCGGGGTCAAGATAAATGTGATGGATGTAGAAAAAGGAAAGATAGCTCAACTTGTAATGTGGCAAGACAAACCAACACTTGAAGCCGCACTTATGTACCCAGGCAGATATGTCGTTTCAAGTGTGTACACAAGGGACAACCAACCTATACTTGCAGCCTCTACCGATAGACTGCACAACATAGCTGGAAAATATGTTGGCAAAGATGATCCAATTTGCATCATTAGAACTCAGAAAGACTTTCCAGCAACAGAAGAAGCAGGATCTGCATTTAGTAACCCACATCTCGTAGCTGGAAATACCAGAGGAAGTCACCACATGCCACTCATGCCAGTAAAGTTGAATTCTTCAGCAAGTATCAATTATGCGATACCAATAGTTTCTGCACTAGTCTTTAGCATGCATAATGGAAAACTTGTTGGACCAGTGGATGGATTTGGAACAGCTGATTGGGATTACGTAAGACAGATAGCAGTAGAAAGAGCTATTGCAATTAGGAGTCAAGGATTCGTGCACCCTGCAACTCTGGTACCAGAAGAACTAGAGTATGCAGAAGGATACAGAGCGAGAATGAATGTATTGTGGAGCAAGATGAGACCAATATCAGACGCAAAAGGTCACCAGATGCATCCACAAAAACCCCAGCAGATAGCCAAGCCACAGCAGCCAACAAAACCCCAACAAGCCCCAACCTCAAAGCCTGCTCAAAAACCCCAACAAAAACCAACGCCAAAGATGGCTAAGAAAATTAAAAAATCACGCCAAGTAAAAGCGCCCGCACAGACACAGTGAGAAAAAATCTCCGCCAGTGGAAACAAAGTAATCCATATTCAAATTACAATTTTATTATAGAATATTTCAATAAATCGTCTTGGCAAGAAAGCCACAGATACTAATTATAGGAAATAACGAGAACGGGTTCACACCGGATCTTGAAAAGACATCGTATGAGACTGGAAGGGAGGTAGCAAAATCAGGTGCAACCTTAATCACAGGTGGTCTTGGAGGTGTGATGAAAGCAGCATCACATGGAGCAAAAGATGCAAACGGGCTTGTCGTAGGAATAATCCCCCAAAATGATTCTTCATTTGCAAATGAATACTGCGACGTCGTGATTCCAAGTGGCATTGGACTTGCTAGAGATTTTCTGACTGCACTTGCAGGAGATGG
>JAGWGO010000007.1 GCA_028867395.1 Nitrososphaerota archaeon
GCTAGAATCCAGATCCCTTGATACTGTCTTTCGCATCTCGTCGCCATCCAAGATGATTGATTGTATCTTGTTTTTCGTCGAGGTGTACAGCGGCACCTGTCTGATTAAAATTTTGTTCTCTGCTTGAGGACCTTCTAGTCCATCCTCCGGAACGTGCAAACCTGTAGACTGTACTCCCATTTGTTAACTGGGCAGGGTAACAATTGTTTTTCTATGAATTGTTCCTTGCCCTCATGAAAAAGTCCAAAAAACAAAATTGGTCTAAAATGATCAAGAATCAATTTTTGTTCCCCTCGGAAACAGAGGTACTGTTTACAAAACACGGTCTTAAAAATATTCAAAGCATAATTCATCATTACAAGATGCAAACTAATAAGGCAGTTAAGCTGAATTTCTATTAGAATGACTTGTCCAACAAGACCGGTTCGCTCGAGGAGTAATGGAGACAGATGACACAAAGACCTCGGGTCAGAAGAGGGGAAGGCCAAGCAAGAAGGAAGAGCTTGAGATTGAGCGGCAGCTTAGAAACTGTTTTTTGCAGGGCAAGAGTCCCTGGGCTGCCTCAGGTGAGACGGGTCACAGCGTAAACACGGTGCGCAAATACAAAAGATTCTATGCGGAGGCAAGAGAGGCGGAATCTCCGGAGTTTGTCGAGGCATGCAAGGAGAGGATAGTCTCAGCCAGGCTTGCTCTGGAAAGACAGCTCCAAAAATTGGAGAAGGTGCGGGACGAGCTTGAAAAGGTCTCTCCCCAGAACGGTACACAGTACATACAGATTAACAAGCTGAGGATCAACGTCGTGCAGGCTATCACAGATTTGCACCTGAAGATTCTGAACATTGCCAACTCTCCTACGGTGGACGAATTGCTGGCAGCACTCCGAAGTGCGGGTGAGCTGGAATGACATACTACGAGTGGAGAAGGAGTCATGCCGAGGCTGACAATTGCAGGAATTGGCGGGGAGGCGGGATCTGTATATGAAGAGTTCTGGAACAAGAGCGACCAGAGGGAGTGGATATATGACCATCCTGACTGGAGGGAGAGGCTGCAGTTTGACAAGAACGGTCTTGTCGTGGGACCATACCTCAGTGACGTTCTTGCGGGAAGATGGGTCCCTCAGAAGACCTGTGATGTCATATTTCACGGATACCACATACCGCAGACGCTCTTTGCCACCATACCTCTTACGATAGAAGACGCTGTAACAAAGTACAGGACAAGTCCGATGTACTCCATCGAGTACCAGAGGAAGAACAATTCCCAGTCGTTCTTTGTTACAAACGTGCTGGGACAGTTCTACAGGTCTGATGCAAGACCCGTTACACGGGAGATGATACTGGGATGCATGACACCGTACAGTTACCTCCAGTTCTCAAGACCATCGGAGGTGCTCGAATACAAGGAACTCTTTGGGGACAGGATGAAGATTGCAATGGGAGTTGACTTTGGTTCAGGGAATACCTCAAGTACGGTAGTTGCGGTAATAATCCGGTGGACTCTTGGTGGCGGGCAGAAGAGGCTCCACCTTGCGTACCTTGAGAGGCGACCCTCGGAAAATCAGCTAGACCAGGCCGAATACATCTGCAATCTCTTCAAGGCCTACGGTTGCGATATCGGCATGGGAGACCTGGATATGGCGCCATACAGGTCAAGACAATCCAAGAAGGCGGATCCAACCGCACGACAGGCAAGGTGTTTGGGGGAGTGGGGTCTGAAAAATTTCTTGGCTGTAGGACGACATCAGACGAGACAATGCCCCTCAGGGTATTTGATGGAGTTACCGACGAGCACGGCGAAAGATCACCAAGGGTTGAGATGGACAAGTCAAGCGCCATCCAGGGGTTCATCGACTTGCTGGAGGCACGCGTATTCCACCCAGCGGTTCCCGGAAAAAGCGCTCCGCAGTTCATTATTCCGTCAAAGGTGGAGAGGCACGTTAATTTCCTAGTTGACGACTGTACTGCGATAACAAGCAGGGACCTCACAGGCAGTGGGGTGGACGGAAGGCAGAGGGCGCGCAAAGAGTTCAACCACCCAAGGGATTCCGTGATGGCGATAATCTATGCTGCCAAGTCGCTTGGGATCGAACAGAGGTGGGGGTATGCCCAGGCTTGGCATCTTCCTATCATGTAAGAGCGTCGGCAGGTATATCGTATGCAAGAAGTTCATTTAGGAACCCTAATCTTTGAGCTTCAGCTTGCACCCTTCTCTCATACTCTTCATGTTCTCGGGTTCCTACAGGGAACCTATTTGGAGTCACAGTCTCGAGTAATGTCATACGCTTTTCATGATCCAGCTCTTCCCAATTCGGTATGTTATTTGCGGTTCTCCACAAAAGGCTCCATTTTGACATAGGGTATACAATTAATCCTTTAATGTAATCATCCGACATATTCTCCAGTCCATCCGTTACTAATGTGAAATAATACTCGGCGTTATTCAAATTATTAATTATGTATAGGTGGTTGGAATCTCTCACAGAGACGCTCATGGGATCACCAGTATGAAAATCAACGCTTACTTTAACCAAAAAAAGTGATGTAAGTTCTGAATCACCGATAAAGATGCCACCTGTCATTCCAAATTGTTCTTCGTCTGGAAGTCTCCATACTATTTCGTCAAGGTGTTTCTTCACTCTTTTAGATATGGCAGTTCTATCATCTGGTGCCACAACTCTTGCATAGTAATTTTCTAAAGACACCATATTTTTATCTCCATAAGTAGGCAACAAACCATTAATATATTATTGCCCAAATTTTGTCAATTTCAACTTAGAAAATATCCTGTTCAGAAACATTGGATAGTATTAAGAGAAGTTTGAGCCTCAAACCCCTAATTTTGGATTCGTAGAACAAATTACAGCCTTATCTGAGATCTTTCACCCAGAAGAAACTGGTGTTTCTTTGGATGCGTGTGGTCCTCTATCTCTGACTGGTGTGCGATGATGCTGTCTACCAAGTGAATCTTGGCATCAATCTTTGCACCCTCCATAATTATCGAGTTTTCAATGTCGCATTTTTTTATCACTGCATTGCTGCCTACCGACACATAAGGCCCTAGGCGTACTGCAGGACCTATCGTGCAGTTCTCGCCTATGATTGCAGGACCTGTGACAAAAGAGTCGCGTGATATTGTTGTGTTCTTTCCTACAATTATGTTTCCACGAATCTCTGCTCCGTCGTTTACCTGAAACTGCTGCGGAGTGCCGATGGAATCAAGCACAAGCTGGTTTGCATGCAGTATGTCTTCCGGCGTTCCCGTGTCCTTCCACCAGCCTGTGACAGTGTCATACTCGATTGTGTTTCCTGATTCCATTAGTAGTTGTAAGGCTTCTGTGATCTCCAGCTCTCCCCGCCAAGAAGGCTTTAGCCTGTCGATGATGTCGAAGATCTTTGGTGTGAGAAAGTATACGCCTATTACTGCCAAGTTTGATGGCGGGTTTTTTGGCTTTTCCATGATTTTTTTTATCTTGTTGCCGTCAAGCTCGGCAATGCCAAACCTTGATGGGTCATCGACCTCGCAGAGAAGAATCATGGCGTCTGCGTTTGAGCCTTGGAATTTCTTTGTATAGTCAACCAGTCCCTTTCTTAGAATGTTGTCCCCAAGGTATACGACGAACCTGTCGTTTCCAACAAAGTCTTTGCATAATCTAATTGCGTGAGATATCCCCTTTGGCTTTTCCTGATAGATGTACGATATGTTTACTCCAAATTTTTTCCCATCTCCATAGAATTCTTTAACCTTTTCTGGGTAGACGTCGCCAATTATTACTGCGATGTCCTTGATTCCTGCCTCTCTAAAGTCTTCCAGTGCATACTGGGACATTGGCTTGTTTGCAATAGGCAGGAGCTGTTTTGGACCTGCGTGTGTTAGTGGCCTCAGCCTTGTGCCGTGCCCGCCGTGAAGAATGATTCCTTTCATTTGTGATTTGTGTTACATGAACTGAGTATATTTCAATTTATTTAGTTACAAGTGCCATGAATTCATCAAATGCAAGTCCTGTTTCCTCAATTATGGCTTTGATAGTGCCTCTGGCTATTTCTTTATGGTTTGGAATAGTTATTCTCCGATGCGGAGGTTCTCCTTGTCACAGAATGTATGGCTGCCTGTCCGATGATCAACATGGTAACCAACTTTGGATAACTCCTTGATAACCTCCCTGGGCATTTTGCTATGAAGATCCCGTCTTCGTCCTGCTGTATTATTATCCTGTACTTGATCTGGTATTGTTTCGGTTTCTGATTTACTTGAATGTTTGAACCTTATGTTTAGAGTAACGTGTTCTTTATCACTATAGAGTCTACCGTTCTCTTTGACTCTAGAAGGTGCTTGTACCACTCGACAGTCCTTGTCTTGACCGAGTCTGTAAGTGTCCCTTTCTTGAGGTTTGCGTAGATCTCCCTTGCTCCGTCTTCTACGGTATATCTTGTCTTGTAGCCGAGAACTTCTTTTATCTTCTTGAAAGATATCTTGTATGAACGCGTGTCAGGGTCACCGTACCACTTTTTCTTGAACGGGATCTTGATGGCATGTGCAACCTCTCTTGCCAGCGGCAGAATTTGATAGTTCTGGCCGTCCGATCCTACATTGAAGAGTTCGCCGTTGACTTTGTCTTTGGGGCTTTGTATCACCTTGACATAAGACTCTGCAACGTCTTTTACGTGAATGAATGGCCTCCACTGTGTACCGTCTCGCATAATTGGAATCTGCTTGTTCTTGAAGAAACCCAGAACCATTCCGTTTACAGCTAGGTCAAACCTCATTCTAGGGGAATATCCAAACACTGTTGCAAATCTCAGCATGGTAACTGTGAACTTGTCGCTTGCAAGCTTTCTTGCCGCAATCTCTGCCAGACGGTTGGCCTTGGCATATGTTGTTAATGGATTGATAGGCGACTCTTCGTTTAATATTCCATCCCTGAATCCGTAGATGCTGCAACTTGATGCGAGGATGTATCTTTTGACACCTGCTTCCTTTGAGAGTTTTGCCACTCTGGCCCTCCCCTTGTAGTTTATATCCAAGGTTTTTTGCGGGTCAATCTCTCCTGATGGATCATTTGATAATGCGGCTAGGTCCATCACCACATCTATGTTTCTTAGAATTTTTGGGTCAAACCATCTGGTATCGTCTTGTATTAGTGTTAAATTTGGATTCTCTGATACTGATGATAATGTTTCTTTACCGAAAAAGAACCTGTCTAGTACCTTGACTTTGTATTTTTCCTGTAATAGTCTTGGAACTAGAACTGATCCGATATAACCTCCCCCGCCTGTAACTAGGACTTGCATAAAGTGTAGGATCTTGGTTTATTATTTAATTCTAATGTGATGAGGTTTATTTGTAAACAAAATTGTTGTCTGCATTTTTCAAAGTAGGAAGTTCCAAGTCCTTTTTTATCATGAGTGGATTGTCAATTGGCCATTTTATACCTACGTCAGAGTCATTCCATAAGATTCCTCTTTCATGTTCAGGAGAGTATTCATTGTCTACTTTGTAAACCACGTCAGCCTCATTGCTAAGAACCACAAAACCATGGGCAAATCCCTTTGGAACATAAAGTAATTTGTGATTTTTCTCAGATAGTATCTCGCCTACCCATCTACCATATGTTGGTGAGCCTTTACGTACATCAACTGCCACATCATATATCTGCCCCTTGATGGCCATCACAAGTTTTGCCTGTGATTTTGGATCTTTTTGATAATGTAAACCTCTCAAGACACCCTTGATTGAATGGGAATAGTTGTCTTGAACAAATTTGGTATTGATACCGCCTTGGTCAAAGGCAGACTCTTTGAAGCTTTCCATGAAAAAACCGCGCTCGTCAGGAAATGCTTTGGCTTCAACTAGCATTACTTCTGGTATCTCTAATCTTTTAAACTGGAATGGCATAAAAAACAGTTAGATAAATAGGATAAATATCTTTCAGTGGTTTTGATTTTTAAAAGGTGAGGACATGTACTTGTAAGAAAAGATGAAAATGATCTCATGCCCTTGCCTGGCTTGAAATTCAAAATTAGGAGGCAGGTTAAGTACAGGTAGCCATATGCTGCCATAAACAGCAGCATCCCATGCAATATACGCAGGCAAGACTTACAATTAGTCTGTCATACTCAAGTACTTTGTCTTGCATAAAATAAAATCTAGTATAACGTTTCTTGTCAAGTCTTGATTACTCCGTCATAATATTTTCTATAATTTGCCCCCTAGAATTATCAAAAGATACCTGTTAGGTATCATACAAGTAAATTTCAGATAGGAAACTTGAATCATCAAGAGTATGTACCTGTAAATTCAAAGAAAATATATCTCAGAGGATTTGCATGTCTCCTGATTTGAAAAAGAAGCTGCTAGTTCTTGGTGCAAGTGGGCTGACGGGCTATAAGATTGTAAAAGCAGCTCATTCTACATTTGATATTTATGGAACCTTTAATGTACGTCCAGTAAAATTTGGGAATTGCAATACATTTCAGTTAGATTTGACAAAAAAAGATGATGTCGCGAGGGTTTTTTCCGAAATCAAACCAGATTTAGTCATAAACACTACTGCTTTACATAACGTAGATTATTGCGAGGAAAATCATGAACAAGCATTACTCGCAAATACTGAAGCTGTAAAGCACATTTATGAAAGTTCAGAAAAAATCGGCTCAAAACTAGTCCATATCTCAACAGATTACGTCTTTGATGGTAAAAAATTACATCCATACACAGAGTTAGATGAAGCTTTTCCTCTGAGTTTTTATGGTACCTCTAAGTTAGAGGGGGAAAAGATACTATCGGGTTCAAGACACGTGGTGGTAAGACCAAGTGTGGTGTATGGATGGACGCCTCTTGAGCTTGCTGGAACAACATCAAGCTCTGGCAAACCCATGAACTTTGCAATATGGCTTTTAACAAAATTACGGAAAAAGGAGCCATTGAAGATTGTTACTGATCAATTTGCATCAGCGACTCTGGCAGATTCATTGGCAGAAGCATGCTTGAATATAGGAATGAGTGAAAAGTCAGGGCTTTATCATGTCTCAGGTCTTTCGTGTGAGAGTAGATTTGAATTTTCTGTAAAGTTAGCTAAAAAATTCGGATATGATTCCAACTCTATTTCAAAAACCAGTTCGTTTTCATTTATTCAGAAAGCCAAAAGACCACAGTATTCATGCCTTGATAGTAGTAAAGCCATTAAAGAATTTGGCCTCAAACTATTTACAACTGATGAAGCCTTAGACATTATGAAAAGTCAAGTAGAAAAAGAAGCACCCCATCTTTTATCTATCTAACTCCAGATTATAATTACCTCTGTTGCATAACTAGATCATACATCATTACACAGCTAATTTTTGCTCATACTTGTGCAAACTGGCTGTACAGTACAATCATGCTTTGGTACTTGATTTTCATGGTGCCTTTTGACACCCTGCAAAATGGATCTAGCGATTACCTGTGATCTACAATTTGGAACTCGTCCCAAAACTCACCAATCAGTAAATTATTGACGATCTCCTGATCTATTTGTCATCTCATTAAAACATTCCATGAGATTCCAAGAATTATCAGACAGGTAGTGGGAGTTCGTATCAAGACATCTCCCTCCGCCTGCACGAACAGGTAGGCCAAGGGCAGAAGACCGTGCTACCATAAACGGTATCCTGCTGTGTTGACTACAGGATGCAGATGGATGGACATGCCAAAAAGGTACGGCAGGGATTCTACTGCACACAGAAGACTGCAAATGTAGCAGTGGAACGGAACATGGAAGAAGATATTGATGCTGCAAGATCGGAGGCATTCATGGCAGGCAAGATGAACATGAAAATGGCATCAGTAGACAGCACGGACGTTGCAGCCAAAAAGGAGGAGAAAGCATTGGCTACGACGGCCACAAGAAGATTCTAGGCACAAAGATGCATGCATGCGTTGACAGAAACGTTTAGTCTCATATATTATCGTAAGATGAGGTGAGAACTGTGATTGAAACAAACTGCGCGAGATGATGGAGATTTCTATTAACCGTTTAAACCTCAGATATTAATTTCTCAGGATCAATTAGTGACTTTAGCTGATCATATTTCAGATTTTTATCAGTGCCTTTTGAAAAGTGAATGAATAATGCCCCATTGTCATACCTCACATCGAGATCCGTAACACCTATTATCTCAGAAAATAAAACGTATAATTCATCAAATGAATAGTAATAATGCCAATGTACGCTTTTATTATTTTTAATCCATCATAAAGAACGATTTTTGCTTTAGGATGATTCCATCTTTCTTTGGCCCGCTTGATCATATTTTCAGATATATCAAGTCCTATGATTTCCAAGATATTCGGATATTTCTCTACCACTGCTTGCATAATCCATCCTACACCGCTACCTAATTCCATCACTGTATCGTTGTCGGAGGGTTTTGCATATGGGAAGAATCTTTCAAACATGGTATTTTGATAACCCAGCGCGCGTTCAAACAATTTTTCAATAGGAACTCCATCGTGAATTCGTTTACTAACACTTTCCAAACTCTCATTTTTTTTCCATATTTCTTTATAACCTTCAGTCTCCACTTTCAATGAAACATTCTTTTGTGAATTAAAAAAGTTAGCTATGAATAAATCATAGAAAAATGTGAATCAAACTCAGTTTGTGATTTCTTTTTGTCCTGACCTATAATGGAGTGGACCCCTCTCTTGGAGAACACTTTATGCATTATTTTGGTAATTCCCGGTTTGTTGGAACCGTAGGTAAAACCTATTTGCAAAAATCCCATGCGTAATTTGTGCGTGGGCTACATCCTGTAAAGCTGGCAGATAGCGTAACAAAAAGTGACCTCTATTTTCGTCACGCCAGATGGAAAGGCAGGAAGGTTTGTCCACGGTATGAATCCGGTTCCTTCTCAGAATCGATGGGAGATACTCTGCAGACTATGTTTTCAAAAGCTGGGGTAAAGAACTTGCGGGATGAACTGAAAGAAAAAAGGCAGAGGATTTCTCTTTCCAGATTCTTTTATGATGATAGTCGGATATGCCAAGGTCTATTTCGGACTACCGTACCGCTAGACAGAGGGTTGCTTTGAACGTACGGTAATACCATACCAAGGATACCAGACTACACTGCAATACAGCTATGTAATTCCGACTATCCCTCCCCCGATGTCGACCTCTCGTTGCGTGCAATGACTTAGTTTACTGTTATCCTTTGCAATTTCTTAATCTTTCTTTTCTGTATGTCATATCTGAGGCGGCGGTACATCTTGTCCCTTGTCAGTACCCAGTAAATGGATACAAGATCTTTCTTGCAACTGCCACTGCTGCCTTCTGATTTCCCTTCCTTCTTGCTATCCTTTCGTAGAATGGTTTTAGTTTTGGATCGTGTCTTGCGGCAAGATGAGCTGCCTCTATCAGGTACCAACGCGCAAGACGGTTTTCCTTCTTTGTTATCCTTCCTATTCTTGTGATGTACTTTTTTTCAAGAATCTGATAATTTCCTTTACAAGTCTCTTGGTACCGTGCTTTTTTCTTACCTTGTTTGATATCTCGAAATACTTTCCTATTCGTTTATCAAACCTCTGCTCTGACTCGTCAAATAGGCGAGTCTCAGAAAGTACAAGTTTTTCATCTTTTCTTTTTGGCTTAAACGGTCGTACCCGTGAAAGATTCTCGTCATAGTATGGATCGCCTTTCAATATCAGGTCATGCCAACGCATTACAAAGTATCTGATCTCGTTATCATCCTCAGTGTAGGGACGGCTTGCTGTACCATGATGATACAGCATTGCATGCGGTGTATAGATTACAAGATATCCTTTTTCTCTCAATCTAAGACAGAGATCAACGTCGTTGAAGGAATAAGAAAGATTTTCATCAAACCCCCCAATCTCTTCAAAGATGCTTTTTTTTATCATCATACAAGCTCCTGTCACTGCACTACATTCCCGGACTTTATGCACAAGCCCTTTGTATCCTTGATCGTCTTTTGATAAATCCTCAAATGCATGTATTGCTATGCCACCAACACCGATGAGTACACCTGCATGTTGTATGGTATCATTTGGATAAAGTAGCAGAACGCCAACAACACCAACTGGGGGCTTTGTTGAATACTCAAGCATCTTTTCCATCCAGTCATGTGAGATTATTGTTGTGTCATCATTTAGAAATATTATATATTCCCCTTTTGCGGTTGTTACGGCAAAATTATTTATCTTTGAAAAGTTGAACGGTTTTGGGTAGCTGAGTACTTTGTGTCTTAATGTGCTCAGATAACCTTTTGTCTCTTCTTTTTTGCTGTTGTTGTCAACAATGATTATCTCGTAATTTTTGTACGAAGATCTAACCTCAATACTTTCAATACAAGCTTTTAATAGTTTGACATTATCTTTTGTCGGTATAATTATGCTGATTAGAGGTTTGTCGTTATTGTGGGAATTAGAATTCATCTTCTAGATCTTTTGTAGTTCCTTTTTGTGTTTTATATCATTTGTTAGCTCTAAAGGTTCTGAATTTCTAGTGAAATGCTTCTTTTTAAAGTTTGATCTGCGACCTATTATCTAAGAAATTGATGTTTTTTGGATGAGTGTGATACTCTGTCTCGGACTGGTATGCAATGATACTAGGTGAATCTTGGCATCAATCTTTGCGCCCCTCCATTATCATGGAATTTTTTATATCGCATTTTTTTATTGTTGCATTATTTCTTATCCTAAGGTATGGTCCTAGCCTTACTGCTGTACCTATGGTACAGGTCTCACTAATGATTGCAGTACCTGTGACAAAAGAGTCGCGTGATATTGTTGTGTTCTTTCCTACAATTATGTTTCCACGAATCTCTGCTCCGTCGTTTACCTGAAACTGCTGCGGAGTGCCGATGGAATCAAGCACGAAATGGTTTGCATGTAAGATATCTTCTAGTTTGCCAGCACGTGGATTTTACAACGTATCGTTGTATCTATTGGCATGTAGCTTGTTATATCAGATGGCTGTCTACAACTGCGTAACGAGCAGTAAGAGACCCTAGTCTATTGTATTTTTATCGATAGAATTGTTCTCGTCTTGTCATCATACACGGATTGAGACTATATTTATGTCACAGACGCTAAATAACATTATAATACATACATAGAAAGTCTATGTCATGTCGGATAGTTTATTCAGAGAGATATGGGAACGTAGATCTCTTATAATGTTATTTGCATTCAATGATGTAAAGCTTCGATATCGTAACTCTACACTTGGATTTCTGTGGTCATTTCTTGAACCTCTCTTGATGCTTACTGTTCTTTATCTTGTTTTTACAAATATAATCAAGAGTGTAGTTCCAAATTATCCTCTTTACCTGTTGCTAAGCCTAATTGTGTGGTACATGTTTCAGAGAGCAACAACAATGGGCCAGACAAGTTTACTTGACAGAGCAGGGATTATTCAAAAAATCTACTTTCGAAGAGAAGTAGTAGTAGTAAGTTCTTGCCTAACTGCATTTATTATGATGGGTTTTGAGTTTGGAGCTTTTGCTATTTTTGTTGTGGCCTTTAAATTTGTGCCTCCGCTAACAATTCTTCTATTACCATTACTCTTAATTGATCTCTTCATCATGTCGTTAGGAGTTTCTTTATTTCTTTCAGCCATGACAGTTTACTTTAGAGATCTCAAATTCATATGGCAGATTATTTTGCAGGCACTATTTTTTGTTTCTCCAATAATTTACCAGTTAAACATGTTTCCTGACAAAATCAGAACTCTTTTACAACTTAATCCATTGGTATCGCTACTTGATATTACTCATGGTATGGCACTGTACAATACACTTCCAACCTTGAAAGAAAGTATGTATCTTGGTATATCTACATGCATTGTTTTCATATTTGGATATGTCATTTTCAAGCTAAAAAGCAAAAATTTGATAGAGGAGTTATGATTTGGAAGATTCGAATTCTGTCATAGTTCAAAATGTAACCAAGACCTTTCGCATATACCATGAAAAACGAAATTCGATATATGAATACGTGGCGTCAATTTTAGATAGACAAAAGGCAGTAGATGAGCTTTCAGTATTAAGAGATGTGTCTTTTTCTGTAAAGAAAGGAGAGATGCTTGGGATCATTGGTTTTAATGGTAGTGGCAAGACAACTTTACTCAAAATTATTGGTAGGATATATCATCCTGACAAGGGAAGTGTAATTACCAATGGAAAAGTAACTCCATTTCTAGAGTTAGGTACTGGTTTTAATGGCGAACTTACTGCCAAGGACAATATTATTATTTACGGAGTGATCTTGGGGTTTACCAAAAAGGAGATCAAAGAAAAAATAGAAAGTATTGCTAAATTTGCAGAAGTTGAGAGATTTCTTGATACAAAACTAAAGAACTTTTCCTCTGGCATGAATGCAAGACTTGCCTTTGCTACTGCCATTCAGGTAAACCCAGATATTTTATTGGTAGACGAGGTGTTATCAGTAGGTGATATATCGTTTCAAGAAAAAAGCTTCAATACCTTTATGGATTTTAAGAAAAGAGGTAAGACAATAATTTTTGTTTCACATGCGTTAGACCAAATGCGTGATATTTGTGACAAGATATTATGGGTTCATGATGGAATCATAAAATCGTATGGTAATCCATCTACCGTAATTGATGAGTACAAACAATTTGCAAGCACTAGAGATAAGTTATAATTTCACAGGTAAAGAAGTTTTACTTAAAATAACAAGTGTTTGAGATATATTGATAGTTACTAACAATTTTATATTAGAACTTTATATATCGTCAGACGCGAGATGACAAATAATTGAGCAACAAAGATCCTAGCGAAGAAAAAAATGTTACGCAGATTAAACTCAAATTAAATTCCGAATCTACTAGATGTAAATCAATAAACGATTTTGTTGACCTCTCGTACTCATTTCATCATAATGAATTTACTATTTCTCCAATCCAGATTAAAACTGAGATTCAAAAATTATTGTACGTATTAGAAAAAACCACAGTAAAGACTGCGCTTGAGATAGGTACTGCTGGTGGGGGTACACTATTTTTATTATGTAAAGTCCTTCCCTTGAATGCCACCATAATCAGTATAGACTTGCCAGGAGGGCAGTATGGAGGTGAGTTGTATCCAGAATGGAAGTCAACTATATATCGTGATTTTAGAAAAAAGGGTCAAGACCTACATCTTTTGCGAATGGATTCACACGATCCTAACACCGTTACAGAAGTAAAGAAGATTGTGGGAGGTATGGGAATTGATTTCATTCTAATCGATGCGGATCACAGCTACGAGGGGGTGAAAAAAGACTTTGAGATGTATAGCAAGTTGGTTTCAGATGGCGGAATAATTGCATTTCATGATATAAATTCAGGGACTGAAGATCACGTTGGTGGTGTCCCCAGATTCTGGTCTGAAATAAGTTCAAAGTTTCCTTCTGTTGAGATAACAGATGACAAGAAAGCAAATGGATATGGGATTGGACTATTAGTTCTCGGAACAAAAAATGTCTCAAAAAAATACCTCCAGATTGTAAATATGATCATAGATATAAAAGACAAAGAAATAGCCGAAGCGAAGAAGAATCCTTTGGGAATACTCTATCAACTGTATTCTACTCGCAAGGACCTTCAGGAAGCTTATCCGGAATTTTCTTCTGGTAACCATGATAGGATGATAGAGTGGGCTTGCCAAATTACAAACAGCGAGATTGTTGATTCAGATGTAGAACTACTAAAGCCGTATGCCTCGTGGTATATGCAACAACTAGAAAGGATCACAAGCATCAAAAGTTTGCAAAAAGAGGTAGAGCAATTACGAAGTAGAACAGATGTAATGAGCAGGGAGATAGAGGAGAAGGAGACACTCATTGATCAATTATGGAACAAGATTGGTGTGATGGACAAAAAGATGTTGGAAAACGAGACGCTCGTAGGTCAACTAAAGAACAAGGCAGATATAATGAGTAGGGAGATAGAGGAGAAAAGTAGGGAGATAGAGGAGAAAAGTAGGGAGATAGAGGAGAAAAGTAGGGAGATAGAGGAGAAAAGTAGGGAGATAGAGGAGAAAACTGGACAAATTGAAAGAGAAAAAGTGTCTGTAGGAATACTTGACAGAGAATTAAGTAGTACGAGAAATGAATTAACAAAAGTAAGAGAAGAGATGAGTAAGATTCATCAAAGTATAATTTACAAATATATGAAATCAATAACTTCCAAAATAGATAAAGGATTTCCTGATAATTCAAAGAGAGGTCAATTAAAAGAAGTAGTCAGACAAGGATTGATAATAATTCAGAAAGAAGGATCGAGATCTTTCTTTAAACATGTGCGAACCAAGATTAGGAAACGTGAATTTAAAATAATATTTCCTAATAAATTGGGTGAGTCATTAATAAATTATGAAAGTTGGTTCCTAAATCAGTATAGTAATGAAAAGATTGCCTTGATGGAGAAGGAAACATCACAGCTTGAGTTAAAACCAAAGATTAGCATCATAATGCCTGTTTATAACGTACCACGAATCTACTTGGAAAAAGCAATAGAATCAGTCATTAGGCAAATATACAACAACTGGGAGCTTTGCATATGTGATGATGGTTCGACCGAATCACATATCAAAAAAACATTAAACGAGTATACCACAAGAGAACCGCGAATTAAAATAATATTATCGCCTAAAAATGAGGGCATCGTAAAGGCAAGTAACAAGGCGTTATCACTTGCAACGGGCGAATTTATTGCGTTACTAGATAATGATGATGAGATTTCTCCAAATGCCCTACTTGAAGTTGTGAAAACTCTCAATCGTAGACCAGATACTGATTACATTTACACTGATGAAGATAAGATAGATGAGGAAGATCATCACATGGAGCCATTTTTCAAGCCAGATTGGTCTCCTGATCTGTTCTTATCGATGAATTATGTTACTCATCTCAGCGTTATTAGGAAAGATTTAGTCGATAAAATTGGTGGTTTTCATGAGGGATTTGATGGAAGTCAGGATTATGACCTGGTTTTGAGAGTTACGGAGAGAACAAAGAAGATTGAACATATTGAAAAGATATTGTACAGCTGGAGATCAATACCGGGATCTGGAGCCAGATCAACGGATGCTAAACCATATGCTCTCATTGCAGCCAAAAAAGCATTACAAGAAGCACTAGTAAGAAGAAAGATTGAAGGAAGGATCCTTGATGGGCTTTTTCTTGGAAGTTACAGAGTAAAATATCATCTTCTCGGCAATCCATTAGTCAGCATAATCATACTTAACAAGGATAACGCAAAGATGTTGAAACAATGTATAGATAGTATAGAAACAAAGAGTTCCTACAGAAATTACGAAATTATAATAGTTGATCATGATAGTCAAGATCCAGATACTATCAAGTATCTGAAAACAATAAAACACAAAATTCTAAAGTATAAAGGAGAGTTTAATTTTTCAAAGATGAACAACATAGGAGTAAAAGAATCTAGTGGAAAACAGTTGATTATTTTAAACAATGATACCCAAGTAATTGCTCCTGACTGGATTGAATCTCTCTTAGAACATTCACAAAAATCAGAGGTGGGAATAGTTGGAGCAAAACTATTGTATCCAGATCAAAGTGTACAACATGCGGGAATAATAATAGGATTTAACGACTACGCAACGAATTACGAGTTACCGCGAGGAGATGTTGGTTATTTTGGTATTGCTAATGTTATTCGAAACGTAAGTGCTGTCACAGCAGCGTGTTTTATGATGAAAAGAGAAATCTTTGACGCAGTGGGTGGGTTTGATGAGGAAATGGCACAATCATGGCAGGATGTAGACATTTGTTTGAAGGTACTTGAATTAAAAAAACTGATTATTTATACTCCTTATGCCTTGTTATTCCACTTGACTGGTGCCACAAGAGGAAAGGTCGATCTTTCTTTATCAGAAGAGATTGCAAAAAAGATTTTCAAGAAGAAGAATCTTTCGTTTATTGAAAAAGGAGATCCATACTACAATCACAATTTGTCGCTGCACGGTATACCCTATACTCTCAACGTCTACGATTCTGTTACAAGTCCGTTAGCTTTGTTATTAGCTCTTTACAATGACAGAAAGGATTTGCAAAAAGTTATGCCGGAGGCAAAATATGGAAACTATAACCGTTTATTGTTGTGGGCAAAAAATTCAGGTTTGACTAACGATTCAGCAAAACCTCTTTTAGAACGCTTTGCAGAGTATTATAGATCCATAGAGCAGACAAGAAATTGAATTTTCGAATTGCTCTAAAAAATAACACCGTCCATCTACTTGTTACTAGAAATAAACAACTTACGCAAACTAGAGTTTACAAAATGTACGCCAATATGTTGTAGAACAGTTTTTGGAATCTGTTAATAAAAAAATCTGTTTCTCCAAAAGAACTGGTGTATTCCCTCCCGGCTTTAAAAATATAAATGACTTTATAATGGCTATAAACGTGCAAGCTCTTATTCGTGGTTCTCTAGATTCTCCCGCTAACAGAAGTAGAATTTTTACTCCTTTTCTTCAGATCAAAGGATGGGCTATCTCAGAAAATAGAGAGTTACAGGTTAAAATTCTTGTTGATGATATTGTTATAGACGAACTTGAACCCAAACTGACAAGAAATGATGTGGTAAGAGGTTTAGGTGTCACAGAACATACTGTGACGCCAGGTTTTACAAGTGAGGTAGATGTCAGTAAACTCAGCGACGGTATTCACAATGTTAAAGCAATAGCTTATTCAGGAGATGATAAACTTCTCCTCGGATCGGTCTTTGTTCAACTGTTAATTTCAAAGGTCCCTCAGTACACAGAAGAACTTAGGAGTAGATCTTTAGAGCGATGGAAAAAATGCAAACCTGATCCTTTACTTACATGGGGCAAGAAATTGACCGGTGACGAGTTTATAAAAACATGTGGTAAGTATGCCAATTTTTCAACCGAAAAGTCCATACTAGAATTAGGACCTGGCTATGGAAGAATTCTATCCTCAATCATCTCAAAAAACATTCCTTTCAAGTCATACACCGGTGTGGATTTGTCTGAGAACAACATATCTGAATTGCAAAAAAATTTTGAAACAAACAAAATACATTTTGTTCACGGCAACTTTACTACCGTCCAATTAAAAGAAAAGTTTGACGTCGTAGTGTCATCCTTGACTCTAAAACACCAATATCCTACATTTGCAAATGCAATAAAAAACATCTCAAAAAATGTGAAAAATGGTGGTTTGTTTATTTTTGATTTGCTGGAAAACACCGATATGAAATCTGCAGATGTAAAATTGAAAAAGCTGCTAGATTTTGGACCTACTTCAAGTACGTGGGAAGAGACCGGAACTTTTGTTGGGTTTTATACTACAGAAGAGGTTCTTGCGGTCTTACGTTACCTCCAGCTTGAATTTGTGGCGTTTGATTATGTTGTTCATTGGCCAGAGACTGGAAAAAGGTTAGTTGTAGTTGCAAGAAAAACAGACCTAGTTTCAGAAAAATCATCTTGATGTTTTTGCGTCATAATACGTAAAGAAAATTCAATCACAAGTCGAGAATATAGAGCAATAGAGATCTGGAGAATATATGTTAACCATTGGGAAAAATAGGAGTATGTGGTAAAAATATTTGTTGCATGACTTTGACGGTCGAATTTATGCCTATGTTTATTAAGATTCCAAAATATTGTTCAACCTTAATATATAATTTAAGAGAAATATATACCAGTCAAGGGATCTTGGATTCATTTCTTCATCGTTCGTTCTGTACAGAGTGGGTTCAAGTGATCCCTTGGCAAATTTACTTTTTCAAACAAGACAAGTTATTTAAGTAATTTCCAACAAATTCCCACCTTAGAACGTAGAATAGTCTCTACAAGCAAAATACGTATTTTACCCAAGCAGCCTATCAGCGATTAACGATTTAATATGATTAACTCTTAATTTAGTGATATGGCTGAACGTTGTAGGTTCTGTAAAAAGACACTTGGATCTTGCATCTGTGACGAGAATATTTTAGGAGATTACTATAACAAACCAAAAGAAAGTGATGATCCATATGGTTAGCTGATTATAATAGACCTTTGGCCAGTTTGCCTTCTGAGAATGGCTCTGCACCATACCAGCAATACCTAAAGTAGTCAAGACACCATTCATGAAACAGCGGATCATTGCTGTAAAATGTTTCAGACATATCAGTCTCACCATCTGTCTTTGGGAACATCACGCATGCCTCCTTCTCATTTAGTATTACTACAACACCCACTTTTTGCAGTATCCTTCTCTCTATAGCTCCTTCTGAGACAAGTTGTTTGACTCCTAGCTTCTCTATGACTTCTTTTCTGTCATTTGGTGTTACAGTCAAGACAGAAAAAATCGAATTTATCTTGATGCCTGACTTTGCCTTTGTTATGATTGGCTCCATCAGGTCTCGCGGCTCCTCTGATAGTATATCGAATATGTATTTTTCTGAATTATCGCAAATCTGTCTCCACTGCTCAAGAACCCTAGTAAATCCCTTATAATGCTGGCCTTGCGCAAGTGCACCTATCCTTTGTATAAATTTTTCAGGCATGTCTCCAAAGTCATGTGTCTTGAAGTATTTTTTCAGACCTGATACAAACAGTAGTGATGGCATCTGGCTGCATATTGTCTTACCATATGTGGTAAGGGAATAATATCCATCAGCGTCCTTTGATATCATATCTGCCCTTGCAAGCCTTTCAAAGTTTCTAAAGACTTCCGGTACTGTGGCTCCAAGCTCCTTTGCAACGACAGATACCTTAGATTTTGACTGATATAGTTTTTGAAGTATTGCAAGTCGCTGCTCGCTTGATAGCTCCAAAAACTCACTTGCCCCGTTTGAAGATAACTCCATGGCGGTTTCTTTGTAATACCCCATCAAAACTTTATCGGTATTGGTTTCTACGATCAAATTTAGATTTCCTCGATATAATGAAAATCTTGCGATGCAGTATCAAAGTATGATTCAAGATTGAAGGTCAAGCCGCGCCTAAAATTTGTTGCAAAGATCACTGCATGATGTGTTCTTGATAACCTCTCTAACCATCGAAGGCGGTTTCCGCCCATCTCTGACCAGTCATAGTAGCAGAGAAAAGAGCCTTCCAATGTCTCAAATCTAGAATGGAAGACCTTCTCTAGAACATACTGCACTTCCATGGACATTTCTGTCTTTATATCTAATATAGCCCTGCCAACAACCCTGTACGGCGGCCTGTACTGTTGAATCATCTCGAGGATCTTCTGGTACCCTTTAAGCATTCCATCTTTATCTTGGCTTAAATCACGAATTGGGTATATGTGCAGCTGTTCTTTCTCTATCCATTCTCTTGCATCTACCACTTCAGACATACTCATTTCTCTTTCAATGACGGACGGCTCTTGATGGGTAAGATAAAAGCAACTTTCACCTGCACGGAGGCCATTTCTTAAGAACCGAAACTGTATCATCTTTCCCTCTGTCAAATCATCGAAGACAAGCAAGATGTGCTTTCTGCCTTCAAACGAGTCTATGTATCGAAAGGGCTCTGTCACAATCCCCCTATTTACTATCTTCTGCTGTGAGAATCTTTCAGGCATGTCAATACTTTTGCAGAAATAATTGATAGGTTGTGCTTGCGCTGATTCACAACGAGTTAGCTTGTTATGCAAGCTCTAACCATATACAGCTAAACCGCTAAAAGTGGTAAATTTGATGTCTAATGACAAAAACAGATAGAAAGGTGGTTTTTCAAACAAGATAATGCAGGTTGAGAGGGGCTTGGGTAACTCTTGGTCAATCCAATGGTTTCTTCTACTAGGGATCTGGTTTAATTATTTGAACTTAATCAAGAAACTTGGAGGGGATTTAGGATTAATTTTACTTCCAAAGGGGTTTTTCAGGGAATACTATTTACCTTTCTTGCGATTCTAATAGTAATATCATTTGGGATAGAATTCCAAAATACATTTGCTTTACAGAATAATCAAAATGGGCAGTCATTACCACTACAAAACTAT
>JAGWGO010000160.1 GCA_028867395.1 Nitrososphaerota archaeon
AAAAGCTGGCCTCGTTGCATTCCCACGAGCCCTGTTGATAAAACTAATAGACGGATATCCAGAAAAACAGATAATTGCATTGGCTGACCACATATCAAAAGACGTCATGGTTGACATCATGTCAGTCTTGCAAAACGAGTACACCGTTGAAAGTTTCTTGCGTGTTGTCGAGTCCTGGGCCAAGGTCTCAAACATACCTTTCAGGCGAGAAACCAAAGGAAACTTGACCACATATGTGATGCAGCACGACCTGAGCAAGAACTGGTCGCTGTACGTGGGACCTCTCTACAAAAATGTCATCGAGGAATTGTCTGGCAAACGAGTCTCAATTGAGATGACTGAAAAGTCAGTTCGGTTTAGATTCTAATTCATTGCGCAGAATATCTAGTGCGCAACAATCCTGATTTAATCTTGACAAATACTGAAAATTATTATAGACTTGATTGCAGAAAAGACGCATGAGGATGGAATCTCTTGTACTCTTGCAGCAATTGCAAGACGTGGTGGCAAACTCCAAATCTATTGGCCTGCAGGAAGAGGACCTTGTCAAGTCAACTTTTAAAAAAATACTTGAGAGCGGTGACACATACAGCGTAATGGATCTTGAGGACTTGTTTGTAAGCAAGGCAAACGGAGACTCTCAAGTCATTGATAGAATCATGAACATTGCTCACTATCAAAAATCAAAGTTTGATGCAAGCAATAAGTTTCGAATGGTATCAGACGAAAATGATTGTAGCTGCGGATGCGGCGGACACGTTACTTTTTGATTCCAAGTGTTCTGTTCTTCAGTCTAAGGTAAGAGTTGTGACACTTGCGGCATCTTGTGGCTGACATCGAGTTCTTGGCTCCGCATGAAAAGCAGACCTTAAAGTATAGCCTTGCCTTCTGGGCAATCTGCTTTTTTAGTGGATCTGTAATTGGCATTTCCTTTTCTCCTAATTTCCTGCTATTTGTTTCTACCTTTTAGCTTGCCTGCAAGCAGCATTGGGACCTCAGCCGGCCTCTTGGCTACAGGCACGTTTGCCTTGGCGTACATTGATACCTTTGACTCTGCAGATCCATACGTTCCGTAAATTATTGCCCCTGCGTGGCCCATCCTTTTCTCCTTTGGAGCTGCTCTTCCTGCGATATATGCGACAACTGGCTTGTCAAACTTGGTCTCGATTATGTGCTGGGCAAGCATCTCTTCTGCATCGCCGCCAATCTCTCCTACAACTACCACGCCGTCAATGTTGGCTCCATCTCTGATAGTGTCAAAGGCCTGAATCAGTGGCGCGCCGTTGATTGGGTCGCCCCCTATTCCAAAGCAGATGCTCTGGCCAAAGTTTGCAACCGATAAGTTATGCGATACTTCGTACATGAGTGTGCCGCTTCTTGATATTACTGCGATTCTTCCTGGCTTGAAAGGTGATGCCGGCATGATTCCTATCTTGATTATGCCCGGTATTATGATTCCAGGCGTGTTTGGACCAACAACGATTGCATCTTTTTTCTTTGCAACCTCAACTGTTGTCAGAGCGTCTTTTACTGGGACATGCTCTGGAATTGCAATCAAGAGTTTGATGCCAGCCTCCAGTGCCTCCACTGCTGCACTAAGAAAGAACTTGGCTGGAACGAAAATTATTGAGATCTTTGCACCCGTTGCTTTTACCGCATCATTCATGTTCTCGTAGATTGGGACTCCCTCAAGTTTCTGCCCGCCCTTGCCAGGTGTTACTCCTGCAACAATGTTTGTGCCATATGCAAGCATCTGCTGGGTATGAAATGAACCAAACTTGCCAGTGATTCCCTGAACTATGACTGGTTTTTTCTTGTAATCTGCATCTCCCTCCTTTCCTATGAGCAAATCAAAAAGGTCAGCCATTTTTATTCACCTCAATTACTGCCGCATTTATTGCTTCTTCGATTGTGTCAAACATCTTCGTTCTTGATCCCTTTAGCATCTCCTTTGACTTGTCTGCCTCTGCACCAGACATTCTTGCAAAGACTGGCACATCAACCAACTTGTTGTCAAATGCCTTGATAAATGCGGTAGCTACAGTTGTTGTCTTGACGATGCCTCCGTAAAGATTCACAAGTATCCCTTTCACCTTTTTCATCTTGCTGATTAGTGTAAGTGCCTCGTATACAGTCTCAGTTGTAGCGCCTCCTCCGACGTCAAGAAAACATGCTGGCTTGCCTCCATTATCTGAGAGCATGTCAAGTGTTGACATGACAAGGCCTGCCCCGTTTCCAACAACTGCAATGTTTCCGTCAAGCTCTACAAGCGAGAACCCTGACTTTTCTGCCCTCTCCTCAAGCTCAGAGACCTCCTGGAACTTTCGAAGCTCGTCATGCCTGAACATGGCGTTGTCATCAATTATCACCTTGCCGTCAAGCGCTACTAGGTTGTCATCCTTGAGTACAGCAAGAGGGTTAATCTCTGCAAGCTCTGCCTCTTTTTCGATTGTAATCTTTGATAATTTTTTTAGAATCTCTACAAATTGTGCAAGCGACTTGTCCTTTAACCCTATCTCTTTTCCTACATCTTCTGCTGTCTTGGAGTCGACATCTCCCAATCCAACCTCGCGTATTATCTGATTCTTGACTGACTCTATCTCGACTCCTCCCTCTGCTGATGCAATTATTGTATAGCATCTCTTACTTCGGTTCAGGAACAGTGAAAGGTATAGTTCTTTTTTAATGTCTGCCATCTTTTCAAGCAAGATTGCTTTTGTCTTCTCTCCCTTGACCACCTTTTGCATTATCTCAGGATACTTTAGCTCAAACTCGTCTGCGTTTTGACATTTTTGAATTGCCCCTGCCTTTCCTCTGCCGCCGACTGCCATCTGGGCCTTGATTACAAACGGAAACCCAATCTTTGCTGCGTCATTTCTTCCCTGTATAATATCTGTAGACGTAAGTCCTTGTGGGATTGGAATGGAATAATCTGAAAATAATGACTTCGCTTGATATTCAAGTAAGCGCATGAAAAATTTCATTTTTATGGTCTTTATAATCTGTTGGCTAGGGGCATGATCCTTCAACTCGGAAAAATTTTGGCAAAAATCTTTATCGTGACGAAAATCGTTTTTTGGTTTTGTGTGGTTTTCCATCTCTTGATTGAAGTGACATGTCCAAATCTTCGGCCTTTTTTTACTGACAATATCATAAGAGTGGAATTTTATGATAAGGAGAGTTAAAAACCCCATACTTTAACCTAGAAATGTTTTGGAGCAAGGGCCATGGCAAGAGGGTATCCTTTGGGAGACCCGGTCACACTCCAAAACGCTTCTAGCTTAACAGGTTTACTAAAAACCTCTTAAAAGGGGATAAAAGAGCTAACTATAATTGTATTATGTTGATTTTTAATTTCGAAATCACAAAAAACATCATAATTTATGGTAAATGTGGGTGTATTTGCAGTAAATCTATTGATATATCTTCAAGACTATACATATGCGGCTTTGAGACCTGAGGATCTTTGCGACCTCGTACTTGCACTTGACGGAAGGATAAGATATGCTGGTGTTTATCTCAACGAAAATTATACCTACAAACTGCAAAAAAACATACACCAATACTTTTCAGACGAGGAAAACACTATTTCTGTCAAGACCGAGGTTGTGCGAGCATCGCTTCGAAGGTACATGGCAGAAAAAGTGGGCGAGCCAATCTATGCCATGACCCAGTACCCAAAGGTCAAGTTGATTACCATGCATTTTATGAACACAAACCTGCTCTTGATTAGCACAGAGCCTGATGCAAACCATGACGATATAATTCGAAAAGCACTTGAGCTGGTAAAAAAATATGCCCCCGTGCTTGAATAAACGCACGGCAACCGTTTGCAATGCGATCAAAAACAGTGAGGTTTCATAACGAACGAACACACTCTTTTCAATATGTTTAACGTAATCTATGTGTAAGTTGTAGTTTCTTACCTAAGTAGGTGTTCTCGGAGTATCCCTCCGAGGACAATCTACTTTGTTTTTTTGCAAATCAACTAAACTGTTCTTCTAGCAAGTC
>JAGWGO010000161.1 GCA_028867395.1 Nitrososphaerota archaeon
ATTGATTACAGTACCTGTTATAGTTCCTGCACTATAGACACAATAGAATGGATCACAGTAAGGATGGTATACAAACAGATAACCATTACCATCTGAGTATTGACATTCAATCTGGTTAACTGAATTAGAACTCCCGGAAGCTAAGAAGCTAGACACATTAACTGTAGAAGAGAGTAATTGAGAAGATAGAGGAGCTGTTATGGTAGAAGCTGAAGATTGAAAGAAATACAGAGTAGCTCCCACTTGTAGAACAAAGATTTCAGTCTCTCCATCTCCACCTGCATTCTTCCAACGATAATAAGATACAGCTGAGTTAGTAACGTCAATTTGATTTAAGAAGTAGTTAGATTCAAAGTTTATACCTTCACGTCTTAGTACATCCCCAATAATAGAAACAACGCAGTTATCCATAGAGGTAGCTGCGTTCTCAGGGAAATTAAGACCAGTGAACTCTGTCTTGAGTCCACCGATGAAGTTGTTCATTACACTGACATTTTTAACCATCAATCTATTACCTTAGCAATACGTATATTCCTTCGTCTATAATATTCAGTTACAAAATTCATCAGCTTAGTCCAAGAAGTAAACTGCTGCTTAAATGATGGAGGTATAATACCATTCTCATATTTCAGATGCCATAACATAGTTTGCGTATCTATTATAGCATGGAGTTTATTCTCTCCATTGAACAGACTATTATCTACAATACCTTTACTAGAAAGAGTCTTCTCTCCTTCTATTTTTTCTAAAACTAAAATTCTATCATTAGATTTATTTTTAGCTAAATTAAATGCTCTATCAGCCAAACAAAGCTCCTGCCGATGCTCCTAGAGTAGCCATGCCTCCATGTCTTCCAAAATCTGGTAGTTCATCAAAGTAGTTAGGTCTATTAGCAATAGATTTATATTTTTGATAGCCAGCTAATTGTCTAACTACTTCTTTCTCGGATTTAGGATGAGGCTGATTTTTAATTTCATTGAAAGCTAAAGATTTAGCTTCATTTAAAAGAAGTGAGAAACGTTGATCATCTATATTAGGAATAAAGGTATCAGTCATGCTGAATGTAGGCATAACCCAACCCATAGCCATAGTCTTACTGGATTGAAGAGTAGAATCTTGAGTATTATCGTAAGAGTCAAAGATGATATAATAGTTATTTATAATACAACAATGTCTAGGTTGAATGTTATTCTTATATACAAAGGTAAACTGCTGAGGTAAACCTGTAGTATTATTAGTAACTTGAAGATCGAAAGATTCTACATCTGATTCTGTTCTATTAAATGCAGAAGTCATGTTAATGAATTCTTTAATAGGAAGAATAAAAACTGTTTTATAACCTGGAGCTGCTAAAGCTTGAGGACCTAATTGATTAATATTCCAATTTGCATATGTACCTGAACCTTGTATTTCAGTCATATTCATAACTAGAGTAGTTCCTGTATAACTAATTACAGTTCCATACATCCAAACATTACTAGTACTAGTAGGCAGAGCCCAAGCAAAATCTCCTGCACTTATCAGAAGATTATTATCTACTGTAAATGTTACAGAACCAGTTTGAATAGTATTGCTAGTTAGAGAAGTAGTTGACCATCCATTGGCATTAGTCTGTAAATCTACGTTTACATCGTGAACAGAATAAGCTCCAAACTGATCTGTTTGAAGTTGTGTTCCATCAGCTGGATTAGTATCAAAATACTTAAGCCAATTAATCTTAGTACAACCATCAGGCATGTACATTAAAACTGGAGCATCAGGATTACCTGAAGCTGTCAGCTGAACTAATTGATTATGCTCAGGCATAGATAATCTATCTAGCATATTCATATAACTAGTCTTAATGGCTGTAGCTACTTGCAGAGACTCAGGTGTATCTGAAATAGAATTTACCTCATCTGAATTCATTGCAGATAAGATATTCTGAGTCATTTCAAGAAGAGTCATTTTCATTTGATCACCGCATGCATAAATAAACCTGCTACAATTATCATGGCGAGATTGCCAATATCACCCGTGAGAGGGTCTGTTACACCGAGTTTGAAAAGCTTATCCCAAACCACAACTTTCCATTCCCAAGCTGCTATTGGAAGAGCGAAGATCGGTAGCATTGCTGCTACGAACCACCACTTCTGTTCTACACTAGCAGTGGCCCCAATAGCGGCTGTTTCAACCGCAGCTTGTGCTTGGACCACAGCGATGTCCTTATCAGCGAAAGAGACAAAGATACTCGCTACAGCTTTAGCTAGAGGACCGAGTAAGGATATTAGATTTAACATTAGTATCCATACTGATATTTGTTAAATGTAAATGGAGAATATTGTGTTCGACCACTTACGGTTCGGTATCCTTTAGAGAAGAAGTTACACCGCACTCTTTACTGCCGAAATATCTGACTGAACCTTAGACCAATTCTGATAGATCCAAAGACCTAAAGCACCAGCGATTGCACCCCAAGCAAATTCTTGGATTGCGACGCCGACTTGATGGAGGGTGTCAAGAAACTGTTGCATTTATTTTCCTTTCGTATAAATGAAATCCTAGCCAAATTAAGCCTGAGACAATAATCGTCCCTGCAACTATATAAGGCCAGTAATGTGTGAAGAAAGCTGACGAAGCAGCTCCCAATGGAAGTAGATTAGTTTTAAAGTTATCCATGAAAAACTGTTTTAAAGTAGTCCACATAGTAGTTACTTCTGTGATGTTATTATTAATAGTCCCGATATCAGGCACGCTAGGATTGGTGCTATCAGGAGTATTAAACTGCTGTTGTTCACCTTTACGTCTACCTATAATTTCCTTTGGAATACACCATTGCATTATAGCTTGGCTAGCAGATTCAATATGTCCTGCATTGAGATCTTGGATGCATTGAGAATGCCAAAATCTGGGTCCGACATTAAATACGATTGATATAATCGCATCGTACTGATTCTGTGTAACGGGGACGAACACGTGCTGAGAAAATTGTTCTTCAATCGGTTTAAGGTCATTCCTTAATATTTCCTCGTTCTGCTCTTGAGTAATAACCATACCAGAAGTAACTTGGGGAGAGCCCGCAGCACTAGTATGACCAGTACCGATAGTCCAAATACCAACACTATCTTGATAAGCATGAAGTATTACTCCTTCACGTTGTATAATTTTTTGTAAACCTTGATCTGATATTTGCATATGCTATATTTTATCCAGCGTTAAGTTACCTTTTCGGGTAACTTATATGTTGTTGTGGTAGTTGGTGCTAGATAAGCCAGCACCGTTCTGGAACGTAGTAGTGACGTCGTTTGCTGCGCCACCGTAGTTATCGTGAACGTAGCTATTGGTGTTGGCCCCCGACATAAAATCAATGGCGTTGGCACGCTCCCTAAAAATGTTATCGTGGACGTTAATGCAGGAGTTAGTGCTTACACCCTGAATGATGATGCCGCTTGGCACGATTGGCGTCGCATAATCAGTGCATATGTTATCGTGCAGGAAGAACACCGTGTTATTCGAAATCAACTGCATATCGACGTATAGATAATTCAATCCACGCTGCTGAATTTCGCAGTCCTGTACGTGGACAAAGGCGCACCAGTCGAAGGACAGTCCGCAGGTAAGGCAGGCCAAACTGCCGTCAGAGACGTTAATCACCGATATGTAGTGATTTGGGAATATGCTCCACGCCGAATACGTCCCAGACCCGCCAACGCTGGTGACATTGACCACCATTGCGCCTGTTGACGAGTTGTAGCTGGTAACAATGCCGTCCATGTAATTGGCGGAATTCGCTGTCTCATAAATTTGGATCGGCATGTTGGCGTAGTAATCGAGCCCAGTCTGCGTCGTGAACGATTGCGACCCGGTGCCGACCGTCATGCTCGTGGTTGACGTTCCCTGCAGCGAGGTGTCGTTGCCCTCCGCGTATAAGCCAAACACGCAGTCAATGAACTGCGAGGCCACAATCTCTACGCCCTCACATGTGCCGGTAAGCCACACGCCATAGTCGAGGTCAGTGCAGTTGAGG
>JAGWGO010000162.1 GCA_028867395.1 Nitrososphaerota archaeon
GAGTTCTTAATGATGTAGTACCGATATGTATTACTCCATTTTGGACATTCATTGTGCTATAGATTCTATCAAAGAGAAGAATCTAGCTGCATGGGAACGAAATACGATGTCAATTTGTTGCGGTGTTACATGTCCATAATGAGCAAAAAGACAGAAAACCGCCTTTTCTAATTCTTCTCTAGCAGTATAAAGCAAGAATAACCCATGATGAGCATTCCTTGAGCTACAAAGCTGATGAGCAGAATCCTTAAGATTTATTGCATTATGGCATGCAGTTAAAGCACCCTCAAAATAATCCGTTGAAACTACGCCACTCATAAATTATCTGAATAACCTGTGCCAGTTTTTGTAAATACGTTTGATTATCATATCTTTATCTTTCTCTAGTCTTTCTTTTACCGCATCATCTTTTTCATCTCTTATAACTAGATCTAAAGCTGTTGCTAGATCAAATTCAATAATCATCGTAATCTTTTCTAGTTTTGGATCGGGTTGCATTTTTGTATATTTTCCAATCAGTTTATTTATCATCTCATAAGTCTCTTTATCGGGCGAAAATCCCTTAGGTATCCAAACCGTTACAGCTTGACGTATTGCCAACACAGCATCGTCATATACTTTTTTAAGGCTTTTATCAAGACGAAGACCATCAGCACCTAATATTTGAAATTCTAGTTTTTCTTTCAAACTTAAGTGTCCTAATTCAATTCCTCTATTGATCAATCTATAGTATGTTTTGTCTATTCCTTTCTGAATAGATCTTACATGTGGTTCAAGTTTTAGAAATTCCATTCCTTTTTCAGTTGTCAAATATGTGCGTTCATTCTCATTTTTTTCAAGTAATCTCATTTTCATAAGGTCATTTACATGTACAAGTAATGTCGGTTCAGCTTTCTTTGTTATTTCTACGAGTTCAGACCAATGTTTTGGTGTAATACAAGATTGAAGTATCTGTATTTTGGTTTCTCCTACTCGATCTATCAGTTCGACCAAGGTATTTGGCACATAGACGAAACAATAGTCAATGTGCGAGGTAGCAAGATGGCTAAAGGCAATTATGATTGGCTTTGGAATCTCATGGACAATGAAACAAGATTCATTCTTTCCTCTCAAATTCACAAGACCAGACATACTAACGATGCTAGACAGGTCTTGCAGGAAGCTAAGAAAAAGGCAGATCGTTATCCTGCAATCGTAGTCAGCGATTCTCATGGATCTTATGTTAATGCTGTAAAGAAGGAAATTCATCGCTTGGCATCTCCACAACCTCAGCACTTGCAAGTATCTCCTATCAAGGATGGAATGGAGAACATGCCTATTGAAAGATGGCATAACACTCTCAAGCAAAGAACTAAGGTTATGAGGGGCATGCACAATTCCGAAACCGCTCAGAATCTTGCGAATGGATTTGTTCTCTATTACAATTTCATTAGAAACCATAGCTCTCTCAATATGACCCCTGCGGAGAGAGCTGACATCGACCTTAAGCTTGGCGAAAATCGTTGGTCTAGTTTGATCAAGAAATCGTCTAGAGGAGGTGAATGATGTAAGCATAGCAGAAAACGCAAAAATCAATGGAATAGGAATTGCGATAGGTTCTATCTTTGGTGGCTCATTGATGTTATGGTTTGATTGGAATCTTATGATGCCAATCAACCAATTCAAAAATGATTTGCTAACAACGATTGGCGCACCTGCCGTAATTGTTCCATTGTTAATTCTGATTACCATAGCCGTCATAAAACTTAGAAAGTAGTTTTCCTCGGTTTGAAGTATTTCCCATGCAACAGACCGAGATAATAACTACTTACTATCAGAATTACTACCCCTATTTTTTCTAATATATCTGCTATTTGGTCTACAGTCATTTGTTTTTCTCCTTTTCATTGAAAGTTTCTAGCGAAGCACTTGGATCATAATGGTTTCTAGGTGACTGTTCCAGTAGCTTCTCACTGTGACCCTCATCAGATCTTAGGACAGTTTGCCTAGTCAGCGTTTCTCGGGGCTTTACCGAAAAACGGTTATCAAATTCGATAACTGAAAACGAGTCGGGGGTTTTTTGAACAGTCAAATTAAACGACCCCCAAATGAACAGAAATTGTTACATGGTTCTTTATCTGCCTACCTGCGGTACTAGGATCAGGTGGTGCCATCAATTGCGTTTATTGCGGGACAGATCTTTTTTTCTATCTGTGCTGCATCGGCTTTGGGTCCATTACAACCACCTTTCTGCCAATCGAATAGTCCTTGCCGCACCTAGGGCAGACAAAGGCGTTCCACCCGACCTGGTGGAGCAGTACGTCCTCTAAGTGGTTTGCGCATGTCAGTCTCTGTTCCATGGTATCTTGGCTACTTGTATTTGCTTAAAAGGGACGCGTAGCTTTTGCACTATTGGAACGGTACCGATTGTGTTTGTTATAACTTGGGATGTAGCTGTCACGGCCTTATCTGGGATCTCTTGCCCAAGAGGAACTAGTGGTTGTAAAGAAACTGGCATGAATGGTAGGTCAGTTAGTGCAGACAAGGGCAGGCCAGTGACGAAAAGCATTTTCATAGCGACTGGTTATTTTATAATGACTGTCATCTTTTCTGCCGTCTTGTTATTGAGTAACTCTGGCGGGTCGGCAAGTACGGAATGCCGCGAGTCTGAAAAACTCCTGCCGGGGTTATCCTCAGTTCGTGGGTTCAACATCCACCCCGTCGGGTTTGCCTTGTTTCTGTCCCCCCGACTCTAATCAAAGTGTAGTTCCATGACACTACAAACTTGATGGCTCGTGCCATAGGGTGGCAGAACCTAGATCCCATCAAGCAACGCATCAAAGGAGATCCCCGAGCCGTACGGTCGGAGGCAGTCAAAGACCACGCTCTCACCCTCCCTTGCAGGCCCAAGGTCAAAGACGCTGCAGCTGAGTTTGCCCGATTCAATGGAGAGTATCATTTGCCCACCAACCGTGGAGTAAGAAATGCTGCTTACAGGTATTGTGGAGTTTTCTATGATAATTGAGGAATTTGTGCAGTGACCCTCCGAGTTACAGACTATATTAAAGACAAAGTCCTTGTACATCCTGCCGTCAATGGTAAATCTGCCCTTTCCTTTGAGCAGAAACGAGTCTGGCAGGTCCAATTTTTTTCCTTGTCGGTTGCGTATGCCGGCATGTCAGAGATTGATACTGACAGCAACGACGCGATGACAACCAAAGATGCAAAAAGATGCTTCAATGATGAGAGGCTTTTTGGGTTTTTAGATAATCGGGAAGCTCAGCTTGATCTGGCAATTGTGTTTAAATTTTTGATCAAACCCGGTTTTCGTAATCTTGCCTGAACTTGTCAGGTGGCGCAACCTGTAATTTGAAAAAAATCTAAATTGTTAAATTCAAGTTGCTTGCATGGTTTCCATAAATCAGCCAGGGGAGTCATGGAAACGAGAGTGCATGTCATTTCTCTTGGGAGTTGGCACCTGACTTGATTGTTCTTTCAAGACTAACTACATTGAATATAGTCTGTGGATAATGATTGATGCTAGTCCGTGTAGACCTACCTCTTCCAATCATGAATCCCTGTTTTTGAATCACAGCTGCTTTAGGAAATCTTCTCTAGGTATGCCACAGTCTCTTAAAATAACACGTAACAGCCCAATGCGAATTTCCTTTAATGGAACGGTAACGTATATCAAACCATTTGTAATGGTAACATGGCTTCCCTTTTGTCTTGAACGATGAAAACCTGCCCTTGTCAAAATTTTTATGACGTCCTTTGCAGAAAGTACGGGTAGCTTTGGCAAGCCTTATGCATTCACAGTAGTTAGAATCGGATACTTGCTTTTGACCACTTTGGAGTTTTTAGCCTCTTCGAGGCAAGAGAAGCAACAGCTCCTATGTTTTTTTGCCTCCTTTACGGTCTTGCCCTGGCTTGCTATGCCAAGTTCCTAGCAGTATGAGACATAGGCAACCTCTCCCTTGGTTA
>JAGWGO010000163.1 GCA_028867395.1 Nitrososphaerota archaeon
CCAACCGGTTGTTATTACAAAATTTCTTGTCTTTGAATTGTTTTAATCATAAAATATATTCATGTAACCATTCTTCATAGGAGCTCACAAGTGAGACTCAACCGATCTTCATATTGGACGAACACCACCGGTGAAAAATTCCGTGTAAAACATATGACGATTGGTGAAATCCAATCTGCCATCATTCAAATTGACCAGATTGAAATGCAACAAATTGGTGACGACCCGTACATTGTTCAACAATTTTGCAAATGTAGTGATTTTTGCAGCGTGCTTCCCGAGCCTGAAACAAAAAAGGATGGATTCTTACTTGAAGACTGGTGTGAACTTTTCCGTTCAGAAATTAAAAAACGTGTAAAACTTCTCAAGGGTGAAACAATAAGACTGGTCCCTAAAGAAAACAAAACAAATTTTCTTGTCAAATGGTTCAAATTTTGGTAGACTCTTCCATACTTTAATGGTCCAAGAGATGACACCATGCCAAAAATTATCAATATTCCACTTCTAGGAGAGCCCGTTTTCAGTCATACTGACTTCGAAGACGAATACTAAACGTGTTAAATTGGTTTCAACACTTCTGGCGATTGATTATCCTTTCAGGGATTTTGAATGGACTCCTATCATTCGGTGCTGGTGCGTTATTTGTAATAGGTTTTCAATCCCTTTGTAAAAGGTCAATCAACAAAAAGCGAGACCACACAAAGTGCTCACGTTTTTATAAGAAGACAGCTCAATGGCTTGGTTCAATTATTGTGGCATTATTGATAATCGGCATTATCGGAAGACTTGGCTTTTTTGTTTTGATGCACTGGCGAGAAATTTGGGGACCATAATATGGTAGAATTTAAAGATGTGAAGATGGAACGAAGACTACACACTCGCCAGCGTGCCCATACACAGGTAGTTATCCGATACGGAAAAGGTGTTCGTTTTAAAGGGAATGCCACCAATCTTTCGGCTGGGGGTGTAGCAATCAAGACAGAAAATCTTGGATTACGCATCGGATCAAATGTGGAGCTTGCCTTCATTATAAAGTTAGGCTCGATAATAAAAATTCACAGACGAACAGCAAAGGTTTGCCATGTTCATGGTGGAGTTACCGGACTGCTCATGAATTCATTTATTAGAGCCAGAAATGATTGAAAGTCCACTATCAAGATGGGAAAGTAAAATACTGATAGTAGCAACAATATGTGTTGCATTTTCACTTGCTGTTCATTTGATTATTAATAGCCATATACTAGAACATAAACACCCTGTTGCACCACCAGTTAGCTATCCACCTGTTACAAACGTGACAAAGGGATTTCATCTTGTAAAAGTTCTTGATGGAAAGACAAACCAAGTTCGAATTTACATTATTCAGTGTGTTCAAGATAACCAATGTCAAGAAGTTGGATCAGGTGTTGATCCCAACGATAAAGACGATGTTGCAAACATAACAGAATTGTATAATGAAATGATTCATCCACCAACTGACAAGATTTTACAAGTAATCAACTAGATACTGTAAGGTTAGTAAGCATTTATTTTAGTTGAAAATACAACAAGTTAGAACTAACCGTTGACCTCACTCTTTTCTTTAGTTACCGGATATAGTATACTCGGGTCATGGAAAATGATCCCTATATTGTTCTTGGAAAGAAGATAATCGAACCTCTTTTGGAAGGAGTTTATGGTTCGTTCCGTTTATTTGTGCGGTTGTTTACAGTTTCAATTAAAATTGTATATAATTTCATCAATAGGGAGGACCTATGACAAAAGATGAAGTTATCGAAATGATGCAAAGGCATGGATTCTCCGAACATGTTGAGGAGATTTGGGAACGTGGAGGCATCAAATATGCTGTCTCATGGACTCGTGTTAGTGACCAATTTAAAGGTCCAACAGTTATTGATACATCTGCAACACAAGCATTTATCAAGTCAGCACACCAAACGCTTGGACAAATCGCCTTTAATGATTTAAAGGCGAGCGAACTTCCCTAATCCTACTTCAATCATTTTCTCCTGAAGCTCATGAATATTCAATCCTTGAGCAAGAGCTTCATTTATTAACATAAATACTTTTTCGTATGTGGGTGCAATTCCTATTTGTGAATTGGTTGTTCGATTGATTCGCTTTAGGCCCTTAATCATGGCAACGCTCAATAATCCTCCTTCGAATTTTGGCGAGAGAACGATTGAAATTTCTTCAATATGTTTCAGTTGTTTATGGATTCCTGTTAATGATTGTTGAAGTGGTAATCTAAGTGTCAGCTCTGTTACAGGAACATTTAATCCTTCAAATGATATAATTGATGGAGCATCAACCCATAAACTTCCAATTGGTCCTATAGATCCAGTTTCGAGAGAACGCAATGGGTGCGAAAGTTGATATGCAAGATGTGTGGCACGTAATGGACCATTTGCTATTGAATCTAGATTGTTATTTCTACCAGTCTTACTAAACTCAACAGCAAATAAATTACATTGTTCAGGAGCACCAGCTAATGTCTCCAATTTATCAGCTGCCAAGCGAAACTGTGAACAGACACCAAAGCGAAAGGGTAACTTTGTAATTGTATTATCTTCGATAATCATTTTTCGTTTACAATTGATTTTAAATCCAAGGTTATCCCCAACAACCTCAACTGCCGCCGCTGAATCAGCCACATCGATTGCGCCTGCCAAAGAATGCTCCCGCCACCAACTTATGAAGTCGTTGCGATATTTTATTGCATTATTAAATACGTCTTGGGTTTCGTGTAATCTCATAGTCGGGCGTATTTACCCAACCCAACATCAAATAGCCTTTCCTGGATTTCATGAACATTCAAACCCAGTTTCCGTTGTTCGGAAACAACCGCCATAGCATCAATAAAATCTTGGGGTGAACTACCAACAACATCTGCCACAACTTCAATCGAGGGGTCCATCATAGCAAACGGAAGGACGCCACCTTCAAAATCCGAACCAATACCAATACTCAAACAGCAGACATTTGCAACAGAATTATCAATTGCACGGTGAATTCCCTTAAATGATTTTTGGCGGGAGAGATTCAAACGCAAATATGTAACATTCGTATTTAATCCTTCAAAAGTTGCAAGAGACGGAGCATTAATTTGTAGCTCCTGCAAATTGTCTTGTTTGAGCGAAGTTTCCAGATTAAGGAAAGTACTTTCTGTATAGATCATCACCGCTGTTGCATGTTCAACACCACCAACTAATGTATCCAAATACCGCATTGGACGCAAAAGAGTTCCGTATTGAGCTCCACCTTTTGCCGAACGGGGAGTATTCTTGTATGAATGTAGGTTCGGCATTTCGATTACAAATGAGTCACACTCTCCCATTTTGAATGGCATTTCTTCTGCCTTGCAATCAAGGCAGGAAAATGTTGCACCAACAATATTGATCATTCCATAATTCAAACGGACAACTTTCCCTGCATCAACAACACCTCTGTGGTTGCGAACAGGATAGGAATTCGTGTTCAACCTCCACCATTCCATAAACCTCGTTTTCGAAGCAATTGAAATCTGGGTGTCATCAAGGGGGTCAAGTCCAGAATGGAATGTTTTGTCCTTCTCGTCAAACACTTGTGGTTTCTGGACTTCCCCATCTACTACACGCATAATTTGTTTCTCAATAGCCGTGGTGTTAGTTTGTTTTGTCATAATTTATATGTAGATTCGCGTGTGGAAAGGTGATTGAATTCTACACAAATCTATTATAAGGGTCAACAATCTATTATAAGGGTCAACAAGCGTATATGCTAGACCGGCACAAATACACGCAACATATACAGATTTTGGTTTGGACACGAAATTTGGCGCGTAAAATTTTTCATTATGTGAATTTTACACGTATATGGAGATTCCGAACAGTAGGGCACAGAGAGTGTGGGCAGAATAACTGGGACTTGGAATATAGGATTTTGG
>JAGWGO010000164.1 GCA_028867395.1 Nitrososphaerota archaeon
ACATTTTGAATTGACATCGCTACCTCTTGGCCCTTTTTTGCAGAACCCATGTTCTTTCCATTGTCCTGAAGTTGATGTACGATTCCTATCTTTTTCCCATCTGCGTTCATGATTGATATTTTTTGTTTGAGCGTTCCTACATCTACCCGCACTCCAAAAACGGCGGGATTGCTTTTTCTAAATACATATCCCTTAAGAAATGTCACTTTACAAATTGGTGTAAGTTCTTGAAATATTGCATTCTCTTCATTTGCAGTGTCTTCTTGAACCCAATGTACATAATTATCAATTAAACTGTAAATCACTTGGTCATGAAAGATTCTGATGTGATTTGCATCAGCCTCTTCTTGTGCGTCTTGCAATATTTTTACGTTAAACGCAATGACGACGCCAAGATGTCTATCGTTATCCTTGATTGCCTGAGCCTCAACAACGTCGCGTCTTGTAACTGGACCAATGTCGGCCATAGTTACTGGAACATTTTGTCGTTTCAGCATGTCAGTTAGTGCCTCAAGTGAACCAATTGTATCACACTTTAGAATCACACCTTTTTTGTCAGTCTTTACAAAGACTGATTTCATTTCAGACTCGATTGCTTTTTTGAACTCTGCAGTCTGAGATTCATCAGATGACGCATAGACTGGACTTCCGGGCAGAACACCTTCTAGATCGGGAGATGCAATCTTTATTCCTGCTGCAGCGTGGACTTCGTTTACTGGCCTAAACTTGTCTCGTGGATCGCGCATCTCATCTAGTGGTTTTGGTAAAAGTATTGCCTTTGGTTTTGTAACTACTATAGAGTCTCTTTTAGCAAGAACTATAGAGTCAGTCTTTCGAAGTGTACCGTCAATTAGGATGATATTTGCAGTGACTCCAAGACCTACCTCTTCTTTTACTTCAAGAACTATTCCTCGAGTTGGTTTTTCTGTCTGGTCAAGTTTCTTTTGGAGATATTGTTGTGTTAGACCCACAAGCACTGCCAGCAGTTCAGGAATCCCCTCACCAGATCTAGCACTGACTGGTACAATAGAGACTTCCTTTGCAAAGTCCTTTACCCTGTAGAATGCTTCAGAGTTGAAACCAAGTATGGATAACGTTCCAACGACGTTGTACAATAGCTCATCGAGCGCTGTCTGCACAGAGGGATCTTGCTCTTTTATTGATTGGCTGATGAACTGCGTTGTAGGTTTCTTTTTCCAACCTGATATCATGTCAACCTTGTTGAGCGCAATTACAAATGGAACTTTTCTGCTCTGCAATATCTTCAGACTTTCGTTGGTTTGTGGCTGAAAGCCTCTGTTTACATCAACTACCAAAATAGCAATGTCAGCTGCAGACCCACCTCTTGCCCTGAGATTTGTAAAGATTTCATGTCCTGGCGTATCAATAACTAACAGGCCTGGAATCTCTTGCTTGTCGCCTGCCATCTTTGCAAAGAGCGGTCCACATGATTTCTTGATTGCCTCAGTTGGAAGAAAGCTTGCACCAATGTGTTGTGTGATTCCCCCTGCCTCACGTGCCTGTACACCCGTGCCCCTAATCTTGTCTAATAATGAGGTCTTACCAGAGTCTACGTGACCTAGAACTGCCACTATTGGCTGTCGTATTTGCAACCACTTTCACTTGAATATTACAGCTACCTCTTTTTCAAAACTTTCCCTAGAATCTGAGGCATGAATGATATTATCAGATATTCCTAGTCCAAAATCTCCTCGGATTGTACCAGGAGCTGCTTCATAGGATTTGGTAGCACCTATCATGAGTCGCGTTGTTGCAATTGAATTGTTTCCTTCAATTACTGCAGCAATTACGCTTCCTGATGTAATAAAAGAGACCAACTCTCCAAAAAATGGTCGTGAGCTATGTACAGAGTAAAACTCCTCTGCCATCTCTTTTGTAAAGGTAAACATTTTTAGTTTTACAATGGCAAAGCCTTTCTTTTCAAATCTTGAAATAATTTCTCCTGCAATCTTTCTCTCTACGCCGTCAGGCTTTACTATGAATAATGTTTGTTCGGTCATCTTATTTTTTGACCCTAATTCCGCCCTTTACGTACTTGTTTGTCCACTTGAGTTTCCTAGGATCTCGCTTAAGGACAAGCATGTTCTTTTTACACTTGGAAGAACAGAACCAAAATACTGTACCGTCATTTTTTACAAGCATGGTACCGGAGCCCTTTGCTACTGGTCTGTTGCAAAAGCTACATGGTTTAACTAAAACGCTCAACTCTTGATCACTTTATCTTCCTTGCTTCGCGCTCTGTTTCACGTAACATAAGGATATCGGACATTCTGACAGAACCCTTTACGTTTCTTGTAAGAATTCTGCCCTTGTCTTTTCCTTCTAGTATCTTTACTCTAACTTGTATGACCTCACCTGCAATGCCAGTTCTACCAACAATTTGTATTACCTCAGCAGGAATTGGTACTTCGGTACTCATTTGTTAGCTTGACCACCTTTAATCTGCGACAGCGATGCCACAATTTGGTCAACAATGTGTTGAGCATCTCCTGAATCTATTATCGCAGCAGCTGCGGAGGTAACGTCAATTCCTAAAGACTTGCCCAATTCTTGCCTATTTGGCACAAAGGCATACGGAATGTTGTGCTCTTCGCAAAGTATTGGTAAGTGTGCTACTACCTCTGGTGGTTCGACATCTTCAGCTATAACTACAAGCTTGCTTATTCCTCGCTCGATTGCTTTAGTGACTTCATTGGTACCTTTCTTTACCTTACCACTCTGATGTGCAACCCTTACTGCCTCATAGATAGGGCTAACCAAGTCAGCTGGGACTTGAAACTTGACATAATAAGCTTTAGCCACATGTATCACCCAATGGGATCATTTCCATTCCTTGTGTGCTTTTAATTGGTTTTAAAAGTGTTATCTGTCAACTGCCCGCTTTATTTTTGTCATGTATTTATCAAAAATTTCATTCAAGTTTTCTTCAGTGTAAGACTCGGCATATATCCTAGCTATTGGTTCTGTTCCGCTAAGCCTTACCATTACCCAGCTAGAGTTGTCGAGAAATATCTTGATCCCGTCTGTTAGGTCTTTTTTGTAGGGTTCGCTTTTTAGAGTAACAAGTATTTTTTTGAAATCTACTTTAGTGCATTCTATCTTGCCCTTTGTAGTAAATGATGGCGGGAGGCTTTCCATCTCCTCTGAAATTGTGTTGTCTGTATTGGACAAGAGATCAAGTGCAAGCGCAAGTGTCATCGCGCCGTCTCGTACTTGATTGTGCAGTCCATACATGAATCCACCATTTTCTTCAAATCCTATTACTGCTCCTTCTGAAACCATCTTACGCGAGACCTCGACGCTCCCAACCCTGGTTCTCAATACCTTAGAGTTTGTCCTTTTTGCAATTTGTTCAATGGCTGAGGTAGAGTTGATCGTTGTAACAACCTTTGACTTGGGGTGTGCATCCAAGATGAACCTAGATAGAAGAAGGGCAGACCTGTCACCTGTTAGAATTTTCCCCTTGTTGTCACAAAAGATGCTCCTGTCGCCGTCTCCATCAAAGGCAATCCCTACGTCTGCCCCTGACCTTACAACTACTTGCGACAGTTTGCCTAGATTTTGAGGTGTTGGCTCAGAGCCTCTTCCTGGAAAAGAACCATCAATCTTCTCGTTTATCATTACTACATCACATCCAAGATCTTTGCATATGAGAGGAGCTGTGACTGCTTGTGCACCGTTACCAAGATCAAGTGCAACCTTGAATCTGTGCGACCTTATCTTCTTTGCATTTACTTGTGACTTGATCCCGACAAGATATGTTTTGATGGCATGGTCTTCCAGTTGTGTAAACCCAGGCTTTTTTGAAGCACGCCATCTTTTTTTGAAATAAATGTCTTCTACTACTAGCTCATCTTCTCGCGAGATCTCAACTCCGTCTCCCGCAGTGGGTTTTAGGCCATTA
>JAGWGO010000165.1 GCA_028867395.1 Nitrososphaerota archaeon
ACTATCAGCATCTGATAACCTAATGAAAGGTGCTGCAGGCTCTGCCATCCAAAACCTAAACGTGATGGCAGGATTCAACGAGATGGAAGGCCTCGCCTATTCTCCGCTAACTCCTGTGTGAAAAGATGATCACAATCAAGATAGGGGGAAGTGTGGTAGATGGTCTTCATCCTTCAACTATATCAGACTTGAAAAAAATATCAGAGCATGAAAAAATAATTTTGGTCCACGGCGGAGGAAAGGAAGTTACAAAGATCTCAGAAGCTTTAGGCAAGGAACAGAAATTCATAGTTTCTCCAGGTGGAATCAAGAGCAGATACACTGACAAGGAGACTGTAGAGATTTTCACCATGGTAATGTCAGGCAAGATAAACAAGATGATAGTTAGCATGCTGCAAAAAAACGGCATCAACGCAGTTGGACTATCGGGTATTGACGGCAAGATAATCCAGGCTGAACGAAAAAAGAAGCTGATTGTAATGAATGAGAAGGGAAGAAAAATGGTAATCGACGGAGGATATACTGGAAAGATACACGATGTAAACACTAGTCTCATCAAGGTGATCTTGGACCAAGGATATGTACCGGTCATATCCCCTATTGCAACAAGCGAGGAGTTTGACTTTCTAAATGTAGATGGCGACAGGGCTGCAGCCTATGTAGCAGGCAAAATGCAGTCAGACAAGATATTGTTTCTTACTAATGTAGATGGACTCTTGATGGATGACAAGATAGTAACAAAACTAACCCTTGAAGAGGCAAAGGCAATACTTCCAAAGATAGGGTTTGGAATGGAAAAGAAGATACTTGCCGCAACTGAAGCAATAGAGATGGGAGTAAAGCAAGCACTTGTGGCAAATGGACAGAGGGAAAACCCAATATCAAGAGCAATTGCAAACGAGAATTGCACGGTGATAACAAGATGACAGAAGACCAATTCATGGGAAACATCTACCAGAGGTTTCCTGTTACAATAGAGCGTGGGCTTGGAGCCCATGTCTGGGATATCAGCGGAAAAGAGTACATTGACTGCATGGGTGGGTATGGTGTAGCACTTGTTGGCCACTGCAACCCGCGTGTTGTCAAGGCAATAAAGTCCCAGCTCGACAAAATAATCACAGTTCACAGTTCTCTGTATAACAAGACAAGGGAACAGTTTCTTCAAAAACTAATCAGCATTTCTCCTCCGTCTTTGAGCCAAGTATATCTAAACAACAGTGGAACCGAGGCAGTAGAGGCAGCCATCAAGTTTGCCCGCAAGTTTACCGGAAGAAAGGGCTTGGTTGCAATGAACGGATCTTATCACGGCAAGTCATTTGGTTCCCTCTCAGTTACATTCAATCCAAAGTATCGCAGGGCCTTCGAGCCACTCTTGAGCAATGTATCATTTACGCCATTTGGAGATGTCGAGGCTCTGAGATCTACAGTAAACTCTGATACAGCACTTGTAATACTTGAACCAATCCAGGGAGAAAGCGGAATACACGTAGCACCAGATGGATTTTTGCAAGAGGTTCGAAAGATATGCAATGAGAGTGGCGCCGTACTTGTATTTGATGAGATTCAAGCAGGACTTGGAAGAACAGGCAAGATGTGGGCAAGCCAGCACTGGGATACAACACCTGACATGATGTGCCTTGCAAAAGGAATTGCAGGAGGAGTACCAATGGGAGCAACGCTTGTCAGGCCGGACATCTTGGCATGCATAGGAAAAGGAGAACAGTCATCTACGTTTGGTGGCAACCCAATATCATGTGCTGCGGGAATTGGCGCTCTTCAAGCACTGACAGAAGACGGACTGGTTGACAACGCAGCCAATATGGGCAAGATTTTCCATGAAGGACTTGAAAGGCTAAAGGAAAAACACAAGATAATTCGAGAGGTGCGCGGCAAGGGATTAATGATTGGTGTCGAGATGAAGTTCGAGGTAAAGGATATATTGTTTGACGGAATTGCAAACAACTTGTTGTTGCTCTATTCTGGAAAGAACATACTGCGACTGCTACCTCCACTTGTTATTTCCGAGTCTGACATAAACAAAACTTTAGAAACTCTAGACATGATACTAACAAAGGAGGAAAAGCGAAGAAGTGTCTAGAGACAAGACTGACGATACAATAATCGAGATGCTAAAGAAGGACTCTAGACAGTCCTTTGTAGAGATTGGAAAAAAACTCGGACTGTCCGAGTCTGCAGTAAGAAGAAGAGTAAAAAACCTAACCGATGGCGGCGTCATAAAAAAATTCACACTAGAAACAGGTGACGCCAACTCTACTAGCGCAATAATTCTGATATCTGTAGATTCTTCAACCGATACCTCAAAGGTTTCCTCAAGGCTGACAAAACTCCACGGAGTCGATACTGTTTACGAGATAACTGGCCAGTATGACATTGCTACCATAATTCGCGCACCTAACATAACTGAGATTAACGCATGTATAGATGCACTGCGCAAGGTGCCTGGCGTTTTTGACACAAATACTGTCATTATACTAAGAACAGTAGCATAAAACGAAGTTCGGCTCGCAATTTTAATTTGTAACGATTTTCGTTACAAAAGTAGTAAAATGATCCGAAATCTGTACAAGTATGTTTATATTCGCAATATTTGATACTAAATAAGCAATGGATGACGCAAACATTTACGCATATAGGTACAACGAGATGGGACCAAAGCCAAAGAAGATCCACATACTTGACAGTACCCTAAGAGAAGGAGAGCAGCACCCAGGTGTTACATTTTCAAACAAGCAGAGAATCCAGATTGCATGGATGCTGGATTATTTTGGCGTTGACCAAATTGAGATATCACCCGTAGTGTCACCAGATCACAAGGAAGCTACAAAGACGATACTCAAGCAGGGACTAAAGGCAGACATTGTAGCACATGTTCGCGCACTAAAAGAAGATGTTGATGTCGCACTAGAGTGTGATGCAACATGGATGGCAACATATCTTGGAATTTCTGAAATCCACATGAAAGACAAGCTTCGAATCACAAGGGAAGAGGCGTTGAGAAGAGCAGTGGAGACAGTAGAATATGCAAAATCCCACGGCCTCAAGATGCGATTTACAGTAGAGGACGGTAGCAGGGCAGATCCAGAATTTCTAATCAAGATCTGCAAGGAGATTGAAAGTGCAGGAGCTGACAGAATCAGCATTCCTGACACAGTAGGAATAATGAGACCAATTGGCATGTATAATTTAGTAAAGACCGTTCGAGACAAGATAAAGACTCCACTTGATGTACATTGTCACAATGACATTGGTCTTGCGTTGGCAAACGCGCTTGCAGGATGTGATGCTGGAGCAGACCAGATACATACCACAATTGATGGAATTGGTGAGAGAACTGGAATACCAGCGCTTGCAGAGACGGCGGTTGCACTGACCTATCTTTACAGATCTCCAAACAATTTCAGGCTTGACATGCTGATGGACCTCTCGCGACTAATCGAACAATATACAGGAATTACTCCGTATGACTCTAAACCAATTGTTGGTGCAACGGCTTACAAGCACAAGGCAGGAACACACCTGGCTGCAATTCTTCGAAACCCTGCTGCATACGAGCCAATCGAGCCAAAGATAGTAGGAAACAGAAGGAAGATAGTCTTCGGTGAGCTTGCAGGCAAGAACGGTGCTGCATACCTCATGTCGCTTCTAGGCCTTGATCAAGATGAAGAGCATGCAAAGAAGGTGGCAGCGGGACTCAAAAACCTAAGAATGGGAGACTTGCTTGAGATTCCGCTTGATGACAGACTTGAGAAAAAGATAATTAACGACACTCAAGTCAAGGTAAAAGCAGGTAAATAGTATGAAATGTTTAGAATGTGACGCAAACATAAATCCCCCGAAGGATTCCATGGAAGGCGAGATTATAACTTGTCCCGACTGCGGTGCAAGTTTTGAGCTAGTAAAAG
>JAGWGO010000166.1 GCA_028867395.1 Nitrososphaerota archaeon
AGTTTATCTTTGTATACTTGATTTCCCGGAACGAGATTTAAGGTGGCTAGTCTTCTTTGCCCTTCAACTTTAACCCAGAAAATGTTACCTTCTTCGTTTTCCAAATTTCCTTCGTTTTGACTTCTTCCAGTCGCTCTTTTTGTCTCTTTGTCTACCAAAATCGCCGTGTCTTTTGTCTCTCTGCTCAAAGGGTCTGCGCTGCTGTACTTGTGCGACAGGTCTCTGTGGAGGCTCCTTGTACTTTTCTCCAATCTCGTTGATTCTTACATTTAGCTTCTCAAATAGCGTCTCATTTCTTCCCGCACCGAATACGTCTACTCTTGCAGCAAGAGCCGCCTTGGCTGCAATTGCCCTTGCAATCTTGCCACGCTGCCATCTTGGTGCTGCATGAACCAGTGTGTGTTGGAACAGCAGTCCGTGCTTTGGAGGCTGAGCGCCAGTCTTCAAAGAGCGAAAGAGCGCCTTTTCTGCACCCAAGACTTGGATTGTGCTTGCAGGCATGGTTGCAAGTCTCCTGAGGCTTCCTGCCCTGCCAAGTATTCTTGCACCAACCGATGTCCCCAAAATGCCCGAAAGATTGGGAGCTATTGCTGTCATCTGGGACTCGATGTGTTTTTCAAGCATTGCTCTAAGCTCAAATAATGCAAGAATCTGTTTTGCAAGGCTTTGAACGATGGCAAGATTCTCGTTTGAGATCTGCCCTCCCCTGCTCTTTTCCTGCAAAAGTGAGAGCATCTCAACTTTTTCTTCGGGAAATCCTGCATCGCTGTACACCTTTTGATTTAGATTTTCTCTTCTACCTGACAGAACAATCTTGGAGTAGCCACTTATTGTATCAATGAGATTGTCAAGCTCTGGAAAGTGGAGGCCGTACCACTCTCTAAGCCTTGAGCTGAGTAGGTTGATTATCTTGTCTGTTTCATCCAGTGCGTTTATCGCCTGTATGATGTGAAGGTCTGGACTCTCGGAGATCTCAGTTACCTTTGAAGAAGACAACTGCATTGCAAAATCTCGCAACTTTCCCCTTGCATCGTGCTCATCAGTTGCAAATCCTGAATCAATTAGGACTCTTATCTTGGAAGACTGGATGGTCTCGATCTTGTTTTCTTCCATGAGTTCGGCGTCGATTGATCTTTTCTTTAACAGTTTGAGCAGTCCCGTGTCATTGACAGAAACACTTGTGAGTTGTGATCTTGAAAGGAACTGTTCAAGCTCGTCAATTTCCGCTTTTTCTTTTTTTAGTTCGATGTACTCCTTTGCAGGATTTCTAAACGGAATTGATTTGACGCATTTGTTATTATCAAAAATTGCAATGCCAAGCTCGGTGAGGATCACAGAATGCATACAAGACATTTTCATGTCTTACTAAAAAAGGTAACAGTACGGAAATAACACATCAACCGTTATAAGACAAACATTTTGTATGATTAGAAGTGACTCCCGGCATATCGACAAATGTGGGACCAATATCACTTGAAAGACCCACAATGCTTGCCTCAGGCATTCTCGGTATATCGCTTGAAGTTTTTGCTCGCTTATATAAAGAAGGAGCCGGAGCGCTTGTTACAAAATCGCTAAGCAAAGAACCATGGGAGGGATATCCAAACCCTACTGTAATAGGTGTAAAGAGTGGATATCTGAACGCAGTGGGGCTATCAAATCCAGGAGCTGCATACTTTGCAAAGATGATATCTCCTAACAAGTCTGTTCCAATAGTTGTAAGCTTGGTAGGTTCTGTACCAGAAGATTTTACGTTTATGATAAAACAATTTGAAAATGTAAAAGTCTTGGCATACGAACTAAACTTGTCATGCCCCCACGTTGAAAAAGTGGGACTTGAAGTCGGTGACGATCCTAACCTTGTGCAAAAAATTGTAAAAGAAGTAAAGAAAGCATCCAAGGTTCCAGTGATTGCAAAGGTTGGACTAGGATCATCGGACTATCTTGAAACGGTGCGTGCATCCTGTGATGCTGGGATTGACGCAATAACTGCGATAAACACCGTTAGAGCAATGGCAATAGATGTTGAAACGACTAGGCCTATTTTGAGCCACAAGATTGGTGGGCTCTCCGGAACTCCGATAAAACCAATAGCGGTTCGATGTGTCTATGAAATATCGTCCAAGTTTGACATTCCAATAATTGGCTGCGGCGGAATTTCAAGTTGGGAGGATGCAGTTGAATTCATCCTTAGCGGAGCAAAGGCAGTTCAGGTAGGCAGTGCACTGGTAGAAAAATGGACTGGAGTATTCTCGGAGATAAACCAAGGAATATCAAGATACATGGAAAGAAAAGGTTTTCAAAAAATTGGTGATATGGTTGGAATCGCAAAGAAATACTAACTCTGTAAAAGTCGTTACGATCGAAAAAGTAATTGACGAGACTCCTACTGTGAGAACACTGGTCTTCTCTGACGAGTTTCTATCAAAGGTTCTTCCAGGACAGTTTGCAATGGTATGGATTCCAGGCGTAAACGAGCTACCGATGAGTGTAATGATATCTCAAGAAAAGTCAAAAGCCGCATTTACTGTGAGAAAGCACGGTCTTGCATCAACTGCCCTCTACTCAGTAAAGCCAGGCGACCAGATTGGAGTGAGAGGACCTTACGGAAACTCGTTTACAATAAAGCAGGGCAAACTCTTGCTTGTGGGAGGAGGAACAGGGCTTGTTCCATTAATGCGGCTTGCTACATTTCTGCAAAAAACTGATGATGTTACAGTGATTATGGGTTCCAAGACAAAACAAGAAGTGTTTTTTGAAGGTCTTGCAAATGACATTTTAAAACAAAACAAACACGTAGTTCTAGTTGTAACAGAAGACGGCACATACGGTGAGTCGGGGCTTGTGACTGATGCCATGCAGAGATTGCTTAAAGAAAATACTTTTGATGCAGTATACACATGCGGACCTGAAAAGATGATGCGCAAGATAGTCCAGTTTGCAGCTGAGAAAAAGATCTACGTCGAGGCAAGCATTGAAAGAATGATGAAATGTGGCATGGGGCTTTGCGGAAGTTGCTGCTTTGGCGAAGTTTTGGCGTGCAAAGACGGCACTGTCTTTGATGGTCAATATTTGCTAACAAACAAGGAATTTGGGTACACTCACAGAAGCAAATCGGGCATTATGGAGAACTATTAGACTCGTGCAAATACAGGAAACGTTAAAATGCTATAGTTATTCAATCAGATTGAAAATTGGGCCATCCTAAAATTGTACTAAGTGCTGATCGTACACTCATGTCTCCATACCGTGGCATATCTTTGGCCACATTCTTTGGTTGTGCACCAGCAATAGATCCGCACAGACCAAAAAACAGCATATGGTACTATCTCTTAAAAAATCAGGTAACGCCAAAGGTTCTCTTTGACTTTATCTGCAATCCAATCCAACACACAAATGGCGTCGCATCATATGCTCCATATGGTCTAAGAAAGGTAGAGGCGGCACTACTAAGAGACGGCTACAAGAGAGAGGACGTGGTAGTTGCTCATCCGGATCACATTGAGAAGTTCATAGGTCCTGAGACAGAGGTTGTGGGTACATATGAGATGGACCCGCTTGGAATGGGCCCAGTTACAATGACATTTACTTATGGTAGAAAACAGATCTCATACGACGAATATTACAATGCATATTTACACCAGAAGATTCTAGAGGCAAAGAAAAAGAACGGAAGCAATGCCAAGGTGATTGTTGGCGCATCAGGTACCTGGCAGTATAACTATGATCCAAAAAAGATTCAAGAATATGGACTATACGCAGTGCTTGAAGGAGAGCTTGGAGGCATTGCCCCAGAAATAGACGGACACGCCGGACTTTTCTTTGACAAACTAATTGCAAACGAATTTGATAACATGAATCCCTTTGTCAAAAGCGACTTTAAAGTTGAGGTAAAAGAATTTGGAAAAGATAGCAACAAGT
>JAGWGO010000167.1 GCA_028867395.1 Nitrososphaerota archaeon
TTCTAGTTGTGAGTATGTCTTATTTTGTCTCTCCGGGATAAATATTGGATCAAAGCCCCACCTTTTGCCCTGTATTTTTTTAGATATCTTTCCTCGCACGCTGGATTCAAACAGCATTACATCTTCCTTCTTTTCACAATACGCAATAACTGATCTGAACATAGCACCTCTTTGTTTAGATACTAGTTTGAGAATTCCCTCATTTCCTATAGTATCAAATGCAAATGACGAATACGGTCCAGGAAAGCCATTTAGAGATTTGATGAACAACCCATCATCTTCCACTATAACCGGTTTTGAGCAAAGGAGGTAGGCCTGGCTTGCTTTGTGCTGTGCTACCTCCTCCAAGATGTCTGCCTGTATCTCCTCAAGGCTGCATTTGAAAAACTTTAAAGAAATTCCAAATTCTGACAAGATGGATCTTGCTTCCTCAAACTTGTTCTGGTTTGACGATGCAAAATAAAGACTAGACGACACTTGCATACCTTCCCCTCTTTTCTATAACTAACACCTGCGAGAGAATCTGTTCTTTCTTTTGGTTTCCCATAATTTTTCCATAACCCCTCAAAAATGACAACCATGCCTTGGTTACGATTTCAACATGGGCGCTGTTTAGCACCTCCTTGAATAACCTAAGGTCAATTGCGTGGTCCTCTATTCTTTCAGTTCGCTGAGCAAGCCCAAAATCCAGAATTACCAGTTTGTTGCGTGAAAGTATAAAGTTTGATGTGGTAAGATCTCCATGCATTACACCATTCTTGTGTAATGTGCCCACGATTTTTCCAATTTTTTCACATGTCTTTATTATCATTTTATTTGATAGGTCTCGTACCAGCCTTCCCTCGATAAATTGCAAGTAGATTTCAAATTTCTTTTGGTCTATAAAATAAACAAGAGGTGTGCTGATACCAAACGACTTTACCTCTGAGATCATCTTTGCCTCTCTGACAGTTCTCAGCGTACGAATCCTGTTGTCGAGGATTTGATTTCGATATTCTTTTCTCTTTCTAATTTTTAAAATAGATTTTCTGCCATTCCATGATGTCAGATAAATGTCAGCCTCTGCTCCCTTCTTTACTAGCTTCAACAGTATTACAAGTATCTCCACTCATAATTTAAGTTACAATTATAACGTAGAGTGAAAGAAAAAACACAATGTTGCCAAACGAGGAAAAAATCATGCAGGAAGACTGTTCTGAGGACAAGATAGGTCCTGGAATTCTTACTCTAACAAACATGAGAGTCGCCTTTGACAAGACAGAGGGGAGAATTGCAGATTTTTCTAAAAAATTTGGTGATACTGTGATGGAAGCAAGGCTCAATCAAATAGTCGAAGCTGCCAAGGAAGGCAGATTTATCAAAAAACTTCGAATTACCATCAAGACAGATGATGGTGAGAAGACTTTCAAGTTTGGTGTCTTTAGCAACGGGAAATGGGAAAAGACTGTACGTCAGGCCATGGCAAACTACAAGGATCAGTAGGGAATCTCTACAGAATCTATTCTCCACGATTGCCTTACAAACGTGTTTTCTAGCTTGGTACCAGTCTTTTTTGATGACTCCAAGAGCCCAACCCACGAGATCTGCGAACCACAGTCTCCAGCATACTCCTTTGGGGAGACAAAGAATTTGCAGTTATGCCTTTTGCATATACTTTGAAGAATTTCTGACAGCCTCTTGTTTGCAGCTACGCCGCCAACTACTAGGAATTCTTTTTTTCCAGTAAATGATAATGCTCTTTCCACAGCTTCTCCTATCATTGAAAATGCGGTTTCCTGCAGTGAAAAGCATGCAGTCTCAAGTCCCTTTGGCATTATCTGTTTAGTAGCAGAGAAAAGGCCTGAAAAGGAGACATCGTTTCCTTTTACTACATATGGTAGAGGCTCGTAATTTGATGACTTTGATGCAAGCTCTTCTATCTTTGGACCGCATGGAGAGGCAAATCCCGCATGTCTTCCAATCTGGTCTAACAATTGTCCAAGTGTAATGTCTAGCGTCTCGCCGAACACCCGCCACTTTTTTCCTAGAAATGCCAGAATCATGGTGTGACCACCTGATACAAGCAAGACGAGAGGATCTTTAGCTCCTGTGAGCATCTTACCCAGTTCAATATGTCCCAATGCATGGTTTACAGGGTAAACAGGAATGCCATAGTATGAGGCAAGAGACCTTGCTACAACAGCTCCAATTCTAAGACATGGTCCAAGACCAGGACCTGCGGCATATGATACCATGTCAAGGTCAGTAATTTTTACATCGGCTTTCTCAAGACAATCTGAGAGCACTTGGGGAGAATTTTCGGCATGGTGTCTTGATGCTTCCCTTGGGTGTATTCCTTCTCCTTCAGGAGGCCTGTAGATCTTTCTAATATCTGAGAGAATCTTGCCGTTTTTTCCTTTTTTTTCAATAACAGCACACGAAAATGTGTGGGCAGTGCTCTCGATTCCAAGACAAAGCATTCTATCCTCTACTTAAAGTTGATACAATCTTCAGTACATCGCCGTTTTTTAATTGATACTCTGCTCCTACTCGTTGTTTTGTCTTTGCGTCAACTGCATGCAAGAATCCCTTTGCAAGATCCTCGTGAACTGTCCTTGCCAGGTCTCTTGCAGTGGAGCCCGCAGGAAGCAATCTTGCGTCAGGAAGAACCTCACCGTTCTTGTTTGATAGCTTTGACTCGTCTTCTACTGGAAATACCACAATTAATTTCAACAAGTCAAAACATGCAGAATCTAAAATCTCTTGAACTCCGGTTCCGCCAATCTTTTCCATTACTTTGTGTGCCAGGTCTAGTGCTTTTTGTTGCTGTGGGTTTAGATTTATTCCATCCTTCATCTTGAAAGTTGTCTCCCCCGGAAGATAGTCAATAAGACCTGCTTTTGCAGCCTTTCTTAGCAACAGTTCGGTCTCTGCACTACAAGCTATTGTATTGTGCACTTTTTTTAATTCGTCCAAAATACCAAGGTTGTGGCATATATCAGCCTTGTTTGCAGCAATTATGATCGGCTTGGTTCTTTTTCTTAATTCCTTTACAAACGATAGTATGTCATCTTCGCTCCACTCCAGTGGTTTTTTTGTCTGCAAGTTCATGTGGTGTAGTACTACTTCGACGTCATATTCTACTATTCCTAGTCCACTAAACCTTTGTGTAATTGATTGAATGATCTTACCGCTCTTACTTTCAAGTTCTCGGCTCAGCTTATGCCACTCTCTATGAAGTATCTGTTTCATCCATTGATCAAACTCCTCTTCTACAAACTTTACATCCTCAAGTGGATTGTGAGTGCCGCTTGGAACTGGCTGGCCTTGCATATCAGTTGACCCCGATGCATCTACGACGTGAATTAGTACCTCGGCCTGTCTTGCATCATCAAGAAACTTGTTTCCTAGTCCCTTTCCTTCATGGGCGCCGGGGACAAGGCCTGCTACATCGATTAACTTGATAGGAATGTATCTTGTACCCTTTACACATAGCTCGTGAACATGGTTTATGCCAAAATGTTTGCACGCACAGTCTGCTTTCACATAGACAATGCCTACGTTTGGCTCAATCGTAGTAAATGGGTAATTGCCAATCTGGGCCGTTGTCTGGGTTGCTGCGGAGAAAAATGTTGATTTTCCGACATTTGTCTTGCCTAACAATCCAATCTGCATAAAGTTTCAGTCTAAGAATTGCTCTTATTAGTATTGATGAATGTGTGATGAATGAAAAAATCGCATGTTGTCTTATTTTGGACCTGGTTTTCTGTACCCGTTCTCACTTTTGCCCGGTAGATTCTAGAATACCCTTCGTTTCAGAAGTGTTTAATTAAATTCCTATTTCATCACATTCATTGAAGATAATCACTGGCAATCC
>JAGWGO010000168.1 GCA_028867395.1 Nitrososphaerota archaeon
GGAGGTTCAGGTGGTGGGCATGACAAGGCATGCGGTGCTGTGATACCAAAAGAGAAGATGCCTCAATTCATAAAAAAATTTAATTCAAAGCTTAACTGACCTCAGCTACCAAGTCGATCTCAACTGTAGAGTTTAGAGGGAGACTTGCAACTCCTACTGCAATTCTGGAGTGTTTTCCTTTTTCACCAAATATCTCAAACAGCAAGTCTGACGCAGCGTTGATGACTTTGGGCTGCTCAAAAAAATCGCTTGCACTGTTTACAAAACCTGACACTCTGACAATTTTTGAAACCCTGTCAAGTGTTTCTATTTCTGACTTGAGTTGTGCCAGGACATTTATGATGCAAAGTCTTGCAGCCTTTTGAGCAGTATCAACTGACGCATCCGTTGGCACCTTGCCTTGAAATTTCACCTTTCCGTCTTTGATTGGAATTTGTCCTGAGACAAAAACCAAGTTTCCTGTTCTCACTACTGGAATGTAAGAGCCAGCAGGTTTTGGAGGAATAGGAAGTGCGATGTTCATCGAAGCAATTTTTTCTTCAATCATGCTCTTGCTTGATTTGCAAATCTTTTAACTTTATGTTGATATATGTGACAGAACCAGTATTGACTGTGGAAAAATCACACAGCAAAAAGATGCAAAAGGATCTTGAAATCATGCAGTCCAAGATTAACGCTCTTGAGGCCTCTTCTGATGACAGATACCAAAGGTCCGTGATGAGTGTGCTCAAAGGACTAGCTGAAAATCAAAAGCATCTAGTAGACGAGTTTGAACACCTGAAAAAGGCAATAGATCTGCTAACACTTCAGATCTTCAAAGTAGAAAGCCGCCTGGATTCTAAACAATAAAACTGTGAAACTGCCGTTTTAGGGCTTGACCAATTTATGAATAAAAGATTAACTTTTGTACTGGGTAGCGAGAATATATCACTCGTTTTTCTTTTATTCTCTTTACCTCTCGCTAAAAGATTAAATTCAGCACCTATTTTTTGGACAACAAATGTCTTTACCAACGGAGCCTGCCGACAACCCAAAACCTGTTGTGAAAGACAAGAACCCGCATAATTATAGAAAAGTCGGCTATTCGATGATAATAATCGCAGTATCATTGGTGATAATCGCGCTACTCTCATGGGGCCTTGCTGACAACTATCATTTCTCGTCTAACATAATGGCCCTCCAGGAGGTTGACGCCATGACCCCCAAGTCAGGCTACAACATTGTGATGTTTGACATATCACAACCAGTTGGTGCAAAACTGAAGATGCTTGATCACGCTGATGCACTTGACCAGGCACTCTCAATGCAAACCCAAGATGCACAACAAAACCAAGGGAACACCATACAAGTTCTACTCTTTAACGCAACAAAAGATTACAACCTAAAACTCATGCAAAATGCCGAGGTATATATCCAGACTCCAAAGACAGGCTACAACGTAATTCTTGACAATTATCCACTTGCAGTCGGCGCTCAGCTGACATTGGCTTCACATGAGCCAACCTATCCGAATGCTACAGATTATGCAAAGGGACAAGAGGATCAGATACAAGGACAGCAAGTCAAAGTTCTGATTTTCACACCAAAGTTTACTGATAACCTGCAAATGATTACAAATTCAAGTACACCTGTAGGGGAATATGTTGAAATTGCACAACAAATGGCAAATGCGACTCAGACAACTGGAAACCAAACCGCACCAACTGTTAGTGCAAATGCTACAAATGCAACAAGTGCGCAGGTGCCACCAGCAATCCCGTCTAACCAAACTTTGTCAACATCAGGTAATCGATCAATGACAACAAGTGCTAACAATACTACAGCGCCAACAATGACTAACATGACTACAACTACCAACCAAACTACAGTAGCCAAGACAAATATGACTACAACCAATCAGGCTAGCACAACACCAAAGACAAGCGCACCTGCAACAACAGCTGTTCAAAGTAATCCAACTGTAGTAATTGCCAACGGAGCAAGCGCCACTAAGGGCAGCTGTACAACAACGGACTGTTTCAATCCTCAATTCATAACTATTCATGTTGGAAACACGGTGACATGGACAAACGCTGACACTGTGGGTCATACCGCAACAAGTGGCAAGCTAACAGACAATCAGACAGGTACTGTCTTTGACAGCGGTCTTATCAGCGCTGGCAAGTCTTACACCAGTCCTCCATTCAAGACTGCAGGAACATACTATTACTTTTGCCAAGTGCATCCATGGATGACAGGGCAGATAACTGTAAGCGCTACATCTAATCCACCCAGTCAAAACGGCACTGCTACTACAAAGACTGTTACTCTAAATGAGACGATGGGCGTCAATGCAACCGGCAAGTAACTAGATCAATTCTTCATCAATCTCATCTATCGGGTCAAGGTATTGCTTGCAAGAACAAGTAGGTATCAAGCATCTGCCAGCTTTTAGAAATGAATGGCTCTTGCTTGAAGGTTCATGTGCCTCGTCGGTGTGATGGCAACGCTTGCAATTCATAACTGAAGAAATTTCTGCCGCTATTTAATATTTGAAAAATAAGATCTGGCAAAAATCACATGAACAAACAAATACTCTATTCCGATTCTAGATGTTGTGGAGCCAAACAAGCTAGCTAGTGAATCAAGTCCTTATCTTTTGCAGCATGCGTACAATCCCGTAAAGTGGTACGCCTGGGGCGATGAGGCACTAAAAAAGGCAAAAGACGAGAACAAGCCAATTTTTCTTAGTGTCGGATATAGTGCATGTCATTGGTGCCATGTCATGGCACACGAATCTTTTGAAAATGAAGAGATTGCCGAAGTAATGAATCAAAATTTTGTCAATATCAAAGTGGACAGAGAAGAGAGACCAGATATTGATGATATTTACCAAAAGATATGTCAGCTTTCAACTGGAAATGGCGGATGGCCATTGAGCGTATTTCTTACTCCTGACCAGAGGCCATTTTATGTCGGTACCTATTTTCCTCCGCTTGATAGCTATGGCAGACCTGGATTTGGAAGCATAGTCAGACAGCTTGCACAGGCTTGGAAGGAAAAGCCACAAGACGTTGAAGCAGCTGCTAAGAATTTTGTCAACTCGCTTCAAAAGACCGAGTCTGTTTCTTTACCATCCAAGCTTGACAAGTCGACCTTGGACGAAGGTGCAATGAATCTTCTTACACTTGGAGACCCAACAAACGGAGGATTTGGGCATGCGCCAAAATTTCCAAACGCTGCAAATCTGTCATTTATGTTAAGATATTCAAAGCTCTCAGGAATCTCAAGGTTTCAAGAGTTTGTCTTCAAAACTCTGACAAAGATGGCAAATGGCGGAATATATGATCAGATTGGAGGGGGGTTTCACAGATATTCGACAGACTCGAGATGGCTTGTGCCACACTTTGAAAAGATGTTGTATGACAACGCTCTATTGCCCGTGGTATATGCCGAGGCGTATCAAATAACTCATGATGAAAGATATCTTGACGTGATAAAGCAGACACTCAGGTTTGTTCTAAATGAAATGACGTCTCCAGAAGGCGGATTCTACTCTGCGCAGGATGCAGACTCGGAAGGAGAAGAGGGCAAGTACTATGTCTGGAAGAAAAGCGAGGTCCAGAAGATACTTGGAAATGACTCTGATGTTTTTTGTTTGTACTATGATGTTACCGATGGAGGAAACTTTGAGGGCCATACAATTCTGTACAACTCGATAAACTTGTCGCAAGTTGCATTTCACTCTCGCAAGTCAGAGTCTGAGGTCAAGGAGATTATTGAAAAGGGCAAAGAAAAGCTCTTGCAAGAAAGAGCCAAGCGTATACATCCAGGACGTGACGAAAAGATACTTGTAAACTGGAATGGCTTAATG
>JAGWGO010000169.1 GCA_028867395.1 Nitrososphaerota archaeon
GAACGTGCAACAAACGATTGCACACTCTGTAATTGCACTGGTCGTGTGGTTCTTTGCAACTGGTGTAATGGAACTGGAGAAAATAACGACGAGATTTATAATCAGGGTCTTGATTGTAAATCGTGTAACGGAACAGGATTTATCGCAGGAAAACATTGGTAATAAATCTTTAATATTTTTAGGGTATAGTGCTCGATAAATAAGACTTTACAGGAGTAAAGTGTGTCGAAGCACAAATATCGGACTGTATGGATTAGCGATATCCATCTAGGCACACGAGGGTGTAAAGCTAAATTTCTTGAAGACTTCCTTCGTTCAATCGAATGTGAACACCTATTTCTTGTTGGTGATATTATTGATGGTTGGGCAATGTCTCGAGGTTCACGATTCTTCCCACAAGAGCATGTGAACATCATCCGTCGCTTTTTGAACAAAGCCCGAAACGGAACAAAGGTCAAATACGTGATTGGTAATCACGATGAGATGCTTCGTAAGTATCTTGATTATTTTGTTCACGTTGATATTGGGAACATCGAAATTGGAAATGATTTCGTCCACGAAACAGCAGATGGACGTAAGCTGTGGGTTACTCATGGTGATTTGTATGACGGTGTTACAAGATATCACAAGTGGATTTCACATCTTGGAGATATTGGATACGCTCTTCTAATTTCACTAAATGGAATCTTCAACAGGATTCGTAAAACTTTTGGATTTGGATATTGGTCACTATCTGCTTATATCAAACACAAAGTGAAAAAAGCAGTTGAGTTCATTAATTCGTTTGAAGGTGCAGTTGCAAGAGAGTGTAAACAACAAGGCTACAATGGAGTCGTTTGTGGTCATATACATCACGCAGAAATAAAGGATATCGATGGAATTACCTATTACAACGATGGTGATTGGGTTGAAAGCTGCACAGCACTTGTGGAGCATTTGGATGGCAAAATGGAAATCATTCAATGGGCGAAAATAACGCACTGAAGATTCTAATTGTAACTGATGCCTGGCATCCTCAAGTGAATGGAGTTGTTCGCACGCTTGATGAAGTTGGAAAACAATTAATAAATCAAGGCCACAATGTTCGTTTTCTTACACCTCTAGAATTTCGCACATTTGCTGTTCCTACATATAAGGAAATTAAACTTCCGTGGAATATATGGAAAGTTAGTTCCATAATTAAAGATTTCAATCCTGATGCAATTCATATTGCAACAGAAGGAACATTAGGAATAGCAGCACGTTGGTATTGCACCCGACATAAAATTGAATTTACTTCTTCGTATCACACGAAATTTCCTGAATACATTAAGTTACGATTTCCATTCATTCCACTTTGGTTGAGCTATAAATTTATGCGTTGGGTGCATAGCTGGAGCAAAACTATTTTAGTTACAACGGAATCAATGAAACAAGAATTAATCGAACATAAATTTAAAGCTCCAATCGTTGTTTGGTCTCGTGGTGTTGATTATGAAATATTTAATCCATCTCGTCGATTTAATTCGGTCCACCAAAATGAAAATCGTCCACCTGTTAAGACATTACTATATGTTGGTCGTGTTTCTATTGAGAAAAATCTTGAAGCGTTTCTTAAACTTGAAATGCCCAATACAATAAAAGTTATTGTTGGAGATGGTCCAGCTCGTAAGAAGATGGAAGATCAATATCCATATACTGCATTTCTTGGATATAAAGATGGAATTGAACTTGCAATGGAAATTGCCAATGCAGATGTATTTGTATTTCCATCAAAAACGGACACATTTGGAATCGTTATGATTGAAGCTGCTGCATGTGGAACACCAGTTGCAGCTTATCCTGTTACAGGTCCAATTGATTTTGTAAAAGATGGCATTAATGGTTCTCTAAATGAGAATTTAGAACAGGCAATAAAAACAGCACTTACAATTGATCGTAAGTGCTGCTATGAATATACAAAGGCTAATTATAGTTGGGAATATTGCGCCAAAATATTTTTTGATACTTTAGCGCTAATTCACAAATAATTATGGCTTTGGTGCAATTGCCTTTGCAACAGCATCAGCAACTGCCTTTTCGATAGCTGCTTGAATGGCTGGTGTAATTTCTGCTGCAGTATCCTTGACAAGTGTCTCGGTTCCAGCAACAACTGCTGCTCCTGTTACTGCTTTACCTGCCTTCCACAAACGGAATGCAACAATACCTGCGGCAACAACTACAACACCAATAACTGCATCAACTACTAATCCTAACATAATAAACTCCTATCAAGTTCGCAAAATTGCGAACTTGTATTTATTAACCCAATTGTATAAGGGTCTTATAACTTCGAAATGTCGTTCTTAACGTCTTGAACAGCTGTCTTTACTGTTGAATCAACACTTGAAGCAACTGAACCAGCTGTAACAGCTTTACCAGCCTTCCATAGCTTGTAGACAACGAAAACTACCAATCCAACACCTGCGACAAATAATAGCTTTAACATACTTTTCTCCTAATGTGCATTACTGCTTTTGTATTTATGTTGACGTTTGTTCTATAGTTTAGTAAACTGATTTCTGTTGAATATTCTGTGATATAAAAGAGGTTTATAATGCCCAAAGTTACCCTAAAGCACCCAAACGAATCGTTTGAGTCGCTTCTTCGTCGTTTTAAAAAGGTTGTTGAAAAATCAGAAATTCTAAAGGTACTTCGTGAATATGAGGCTTACGAAAAGCCATCAGAAACGAAAAAGCGCAAGAAGGCTGCCGCTGTTAAGCGTTGGAAGCGAACACAGTACGAAATGTCTCTACCTGCACACAAACGTGAGCAGTTGGAACAAGAGGGTGAATCGGGTCGCGATCGTTCTCGCTAATAGCGTACGGTAAATATTTTACTACACTTTATGAGGAAGATAGAAGTACTGGGTGCTAAACATCTTGGAAAGGTGTTCTACCGTTGAAGAAACGGTAATGGTTCGATTCCATTGTCTTCCGCCATTTCGATTGAAACGACGATAAATAGCTTTACTATGCGTTTCATTCAGTTTTTAACAGAAGCACCAAAGCAGCCAGGCCAAATCGATTGGATTAGAAAAGCTCAAAAGGCTGACCGCCAACGCGCTCGTCGTGCAACTCAAAAGCGTGGTGAAGCTAATAAGCAAGCTATGCAGGCTAACGCTCAGCAACCACCTGGTGCAGTTGCAAAAGCTGGTCAACCTGTCAATAATGATATGATTCAACCACCTCCTGGTAATTTCCAGAAGGCCGAAAAGCCAAAACAAGTTGCAGAAGTTGACTCAGAATTGCAACCTTTCATGGCTAATGTTCAAGGCAATCGCGGTAAGGCTCTCGAGATGATTACATTATTAGGTGCAATTTATCAGGCCAAACGCAGAAATCCCCAAGTTGAATTAACACTTCCAAAACTTGTCACAGATAGTGATAATCGTGAAGAGATGGAAAAACTCTTCAATGTCGTGAAGAATAAAAACCTTCCACAATTGACAGCAGCATACCAAGAGATCAAACGCAGTGCAGCATTGCCTGGCCAGAATGGACAAGCACCTACTGGTATGCAAAACGCTCCACAAACACCAAACCAGACTCCAGCTGGTAAGTCAATGTTGCAAAAGCTGTTGAACACAATTCAGCAAGCTGCAAAGAGTCTTTCAGCACAAGATTTCTTTGTAGCAAAAAAGAAGTTGGAAAAGGCTGCACAAAATGCTCAACCAAATCCACCAACTAACCAACAACAGCCTGTAGGTAAGCCTGTTGTCACTCAAGGGTAAGGTTTTGATAAGGAATCGATAGGTCCCAAATCATAAATAGAGCATGAAAACAAAAATATGCTCACGATGCAAGCAAGAAAAGAATACAACTGACTTTT
>JAGWGO010000170.1 GCA_028867395.1 Nitrososphaerota archaeon
ATTGCCTATGATAATGTACGCATATCAAACAAGCCAGAAAGATGGGAAATGAAAAGGGTTTTGGGAATTGCGACAGGTCTTGGACTGATAGGAGTAGTCTCAACGTTTGTTCTTCTTTACATAGGAATGAATGTTTTTGAATTGCAAACGGGACCCTTGCAATCACTAGTCTACCTGAAACTATCAGTCGCTGGGCACCTATTATTCTTCATTGCAAGAACCCGAGGTCATTTCTGGACAGTCAAGCCTGCCTTGCGTTTATTCTTGGCAATTGTTGCAACCCAAATGACTGCTACTGTGATTACGGCTCAAGGAATTTTGGTTCCAGCAATAGGATGGGATCATGCGTTATTTGTTTGGGGATACGCATTGGCATGGTTTGTGGTGACTGACTTTGCTAAGGATCCAATCTATAAGATATTGGAACGTAAGAGATTGCACTTTCACAGATAGTCAGATTTTCACATCTGGAATTTATCGCCTGGTTTAAAACTCAAGAAGGCTCATTTCATAGCATTATCAATTGCACTTCAGACAACTACATTCAACAAAAAGATGGAAGAGATGACCAACCCTTACTATGATTATGCGTTCAAGTGGCTTGCCCAAAAGGTCATAACAATTGCAAAATAGTGCAGATCAGAGTTTGTTGTATTATGGTTTTATCAGGACAAAAGATTAATTTCATTTATGAAAATCAACATCTGAGTTATTAGGTAAATCATTCCTTACTTCTAACATGGTGCAAAAAATAAAGAAAATACTTGTTCCACTGGATGGTTCCAAGTACTCATTCAAAGCCCTAGATATGGCAATCACACTTGCAAAAGAGTTTGGCGCCTCCATAGTTGGTCTTTGCGCAATTCCATTAGAGCCACCAATATACATGCCTGGTATGCCTAGCCACTACAAAAAAAGAATCACCGAGGGGGCAAAAAAATTTCTAGAGGAAGCCAAGAAGATCTCAGAACAGAATCAAGTGGAATTCAAGTATTACATAGCTTACGAGAATCCTACAAAATATGTGGCAGAATTTGCAAATAATCGAGAGTTTGATTTGATCGTAGTAGGTTCTCATGGGCATGGCGCAGTAAGAGAATTATTGTTGGGTAGTGTAGCCCATTCAACAATACACAGGGCAAAGATTCCTGTACTCGTCATAAAATAAGAACAGACTGGTTTTTCCTATCTGCTTATACACAATTTATAAAAATAAAAGAAAAATGCGGTCTCACTAAAAAGTGGAATCATAAACAATGTGATCTTGATCCGGCTTCTTAGTAGGGAAAGATAATTCTCATGATATTTAATTTCTCTAATAGTTACAACTATTGTTCCAAAATTCTGGAAGGGGACATATTTCTTGAGAAAACAATTAGTCCGAGAAGGAAGGTTTTCGATCGCAATTTTAACAAGAACGGAGTAATTTCATCGGAATATCTTCGAAACTCTGGCCAGTTTTTTATTTTGATTTTATTTTTACCAATATGCGCTTTCGCTTTCAAGAGTCGAGGAAGAGTTTTTCCTATCAATACTCACATATTCTCTTACACCCTCAAGATCTTTGAATACGCCTTCTGGAGCAAAAACAGAGGGGGCTTTTGTAGTGGGAAGATCGCCGCAGCAACCTTCAGTAAATTTTCTCATGTCGTATTCTACGTATTCAATTCCATTGTTTTGCAGAAGCGTTATAGCTTCTTGTGATTTTTCTGAACCATCTACCAAAAGGACAGGTTTACGTTTTGCCATGAAAGTCAAACTATCTAACAAAAATTAAGGTTTACTAGAATTTTTACTTCGTTGTCTGAATATAGTCATCAACCCTGAGGAAGCTATCATACCATCTTAACATTCTTCTTTTTCCAATGAATGAGTATGTGACATCTCTGTGCTGTTCATTCCAGTGATGGACAAATTGCACTTTAGTATCCTCTAGTTCTCGAAATTGATTCTTCATAAATTGCGATTCGAGATCAAGGCTGAACTTATCACATTTGTTACAGTCGTTGGCGTAATGCGAGTCAAAACCATGGGCTTCTCCCACAACACATGTGTTTTTATCGTGAATATCCAAATACCATTTTATTTTAGTTAGAAATGGTACAGGTAACTTGGATAGTCTCTGATTCCACGTAGGGGCAATTTCACTTAGGCCAAGTCTTTTGAGTACAACCTGTTTGTTAGAATGCCATGTATTGGACAGAGTCACGTATAGTCGTGGTCTTCTAATTATTTAACTCCAGATGTCTATTCCCATCTGTGATACCGCTTCAACAGTGTTTAATAATTAGAATGAGATCAAAAACTCAATGACTAAAGGAGAAGTTCCAAACATAGTTGCACTAGAGGTACTGAAAAAGAACGGCGTGAATGTCGAAAAATTAAAGGAGCTCATCACTAAAGGTGTAGGAGCAGAATTTACGACATACTATTACTATACAATACTTCGAATGCACTGTACAGGACTTGAAGGAGAAGGCATCAAGGAAATAGTAGAAGATGCCAGAATAGAGGACAGAAATCACTTTGAAGCCATGGTACCCAGACTGTACGAGTTGGGTGGAAGCCTGCCAAGAGACATAAGGAAATTTGCAGACCAAGCAGGTTGTCCAGACGCCTACTTGCCAGATAACTGGGAAGATATCAATTCCATACTCAAAGTGCTGCTAGAGGCGGAACAGTGTGCGATACGCTCGTGGGGAGAGGTCTGCGATATGACCACAGGAAAAGATCCAAGAACTTACGACATTGCCCAAAGAATAATGCAAGAAGAAGTGGAACACGAAGCATGGTTCATAGAATTGCTTTCAAAGAGACCTTCAGGTCACTTTAGAAGAAAGTTTGCTGGGCAATCACCACATACTGGATCGCAAGGCGGTCTTATACACCTCTAAAAATTAAATACTTTCCTTTTTTTTGATTTTTATATATTCATGACAAACCCTAACGACATGGAAAGATATCCAATCTGTAAAAGTAATGAATTGGTGGAGGACACCATGAGAAAGGTCACCATCGATACGGTAGACATTCTAGTAGGGAGAAGAAACGGAAAATTATTTGCGTGCAACAACTCTTGTCCTCACAAGGGAGCATCTCTTTCAAAGGGTCACTTTAACGAAGACAGTATTGTGTGCCATATGCACGGGTACGAATACAATCTTTTTACTGGTAAACTGGAAAAAATGAGATCTTGGAAAAAGGAAGATACTTGGGTTGAACAAGACCCAGAATGGAGAAAATCCGGAGACCTGATTTTATATTCTATTTCAGAAGAGAATGGAACAGTTTACGTCAGTCTCAAGTAAGTCCATTTTCTACTTAAATCACGATTTTAAAAGTTTGGAACAAAAAATTATTTTCACAATTTGTTTCTATTGGACAAATTAAATAGCATAGTTAGCTCGACCTAACTGTGCCAATTAATCGGTCAGTCAGCGTTTTCGGAGGGAAATAAAATGGATTATTCGACACTCTTAGTGCTTGGAGCAATAGCTGGATTTACCATCTTCATGGGTCTGCCTCTGGCAGTGATGAAGAACCTGAGTGCTAAAAAAAAGGGATTTCTTAACGCAATAGCACTTGGCATACTTGTTTTTCTTATAATCGATGTATTCAGCCATGGTTATGATACTGCTTCTAATGCAGCAAGCGATGCTTTCAATGGAAAAGGACCTATGGGCGATGCTGTAATTGATCTTGCTGCCATGTTTGGTGGCATCGCAATTGGACTGCTTGGCCTTACACTGTACGAACACAAGACCATGACAAAAAAAGTTCCGCAAATACTCTCGCTTGAAAGTATCCAAAAGGGAAATAA
>JAGWGO010000171.1 GCA_028867395.1 Nitrososphaerota archaeon
TAAAGCTTATGAACTTCAGAATACTGCAGATAAAGATGAAGCTGGCAGGCAAGCTAGAAAAGACATTCCTAATTTAGATTATGTATCTCAAGTTTCAAGCATGCTTAAAGATTCTCCAGCTATGAGAAATTGGTTTGATAATTATATAGGAGGACCTGGAGTAGCTCAAACTTCAAAAATAGCTCCAGAGTATTCTCCTTTAGTAATGGCTCAAGCATCTCGTCTATTAACTGATAGTACTAGAGCTAAAGGTGCTGCAGGAGCTTATTTTGGTATGATTGATTCTATTAGAGATGCTCAGGCTAAAGGTTTAACTAAGTCTGCTGATGGAATTAAAGCTGTAGATGCAGGTATTGTTAATCCTATTACTCATGCAATTACAAATCCAAACATTCCTCATGATGCAGCTCTTAATGCTGCTTGGGCTACTTTCTACTCTCCTGAACTTTTAGATTTATTTAAGAAATCTGAAATACAGCCTGATGGTTCTATATCTCCAGGAAGAGATACTCTTCTAACTCAAGTAGTTAATGATAAAGTAACTAAAGCTATTAAGAAGTTTGGAGATACGAGACTATGGAATACTTATATTAATTCTTCATATCAGTTTATTAAATCTACAATTAGAGATGATGTTCAAGAATTAAATAAATATCAGAATGATCCTAACATTCAATTGACTTGGGATGGAGATTCGCAACATAGAGGATTTACAGTTCATTACATAGGTCCAGCAATGGCCAAGGGAACGAATACTGTTGCAGGTCCTATAAGTGGAGATTGGTTAGGAATTCCACAATCTAGAATTAATACAGCTGAAGAAGTACCTGCCCATGCTAATTTTAGAAATATCAAAGATTCTATTACTAAAATAAATAATGCAATTCAGGCAGCTAGAACTATATCTGAGTCAACAGGACAACCTCTAGATGCTTTTATGTTACACCTCTTACAAGATTCAGGATTAGATTTGCGTAATCTTTCTGATACACAAGCTGCAGGAATGGTCAGAGCTATGATGGCCGCACGCCCAGGAGCTTCACCGCTGTGATTGGTACTTCAGACGGTAAGCAATATAACTCTGAATTTGATTTCATGTTAGGTAATGAAATACCAACTGAAACAAAAGCTAACGTCCTATCACAAGGAAATAAACGTACCAGCGACGCTCCTAAGGGTTCTGAAGGGCCTTCTACAGAGACTGCAGGAATGTATCCTATTAATAAAGCAGTTAAAGATATCTACAATACTATCCCTCCTAACTGGAAGGATAATGCCATTGAGAATGGTAGACAGGTAATAGAAGGATATAAGAATAACATTAAGAGAGAGTCAGTAATTATACGTCATGGTGATACAAGTTATACAGAGAATGATAAAGCTCATGGCTGGTCTAAAGAACCTCTTACTGAAAATGGAGTTAAAGAAGTTGAAAGGTTTGCTGATCTGAAGAATAAACCTGATATCTTAGTAGCTTCTGATTTACCTAGAACTTCTCAGACAGCGGATATAGTCTCTAAGAAGAATAGTATTCCTATTGCAGAAACGACTCCTGGACTTCGTACGTGGAATATTGGAGAACTTCAAGGCAAGCCTTGCACTCAAGTAGATAAACAATTAGAAAAATATGTTAGTAATCCAGATAAGCCCATTCCTGGTGGTGAGTCCTTCAATAATTTCAAAACTAGAGTTCTTGGATCGGTTCAAGATTTACTTGCTAAATACCCAGATCAGAAGATAGGTTTTGTAACTCATTCTAAAGTACAGCAGTTACTTAATGCTTATGATACTACTGGTGGTGAATATGTAGACCACGACCATTTCTTAAATGGTGCTGAATCTCCCGGTAAAGAGAAGACTATGCAATTAGCTATGAATCTTAACGAACCTCCAGTACCTACTGAAGGTGAGATTAAGGATATGCGCTATGGCATTCCTGCTGCTGGTGCAGGTAAAGCCTTTGTTATGACTCGTAAGATTAACCCAGATGTAATGCCTGCTGCTAATGAGAATAAACATCCAATAACTCAAAAAGTTATTCAGCAGATGGAAAATGATATAGTTCAGCAAAGACTTAATGAATTCCGAGATAAACTGCTATCTCCTAAAACTAGAGATATTCCTGAAGATGTTATGAAAGCTTCTAAAGATCTTGGTCACTTAGGTTTTGATAGAGCTGGACAAGCTTTACAAGCTATCAGAGAAGATGTTTCCAGAGGAATAGATCCTCATAAAAACTGGGATATTACTAACGATATAGATAAAGCTAAATTTAAGAAAATGGTAGATTTCGCTAAAACTCCATTTCCTGAAAAAGATGAACAGCCGAGAACTCTAGCAGATTGGGAACGTACTAATCCTGATTTAGTTAAATATGTTAAAGCTAGGATGAAACAAGATGAAAATAGATCTAGACCTAAACCTACTCTAGCTACAGATAATCCTAATCCACAGCAATATCCTTCTTCTACAGATCAACTACGAGATTGGTTTAAACCAGAATAAAGACTTATTAGAAATCAAGACATAAAAATAGCCCCGCTAAGGTTTGATCCCTAGCGGGGCTTTTTAGTCAGTGCAGGTTAAGTTCGGACGCTACCTACACAATGTTCCGTCCTAATTGGGATGGGCCTCAACTGGACGGTATTTGAATTAGTTGACGCGATTAGACACGTCTTCCGAACTCACATCCGCAACCGTCTGGACGAAGACTTTCTTCGCTTCATCTTCCGAGATTGGGGTTGCTGGCGGAACAGGAAGCTGATTAGCTTCTGCCATAGCGTTCGTGATTTGTTCATTCATTTTATCACCTTTCTTATACTCATTAATCAATGAGTGTTGTATATCTAATAAAGTTTCCATTATAGTAATCTCCAAATGAGATTACGAACGTTTGGGTTGTCGTGAACGATTCTGCTTACGAGTAACAATCCTAGTCGGTACGTTTCGGAGTGACCCAGTACGGTGGGAGCCTTCATGGTCAAGCTCCATTCCGTCCCCTTTATGTACACGTCCAGCACGAGCTGCTTTACGCCGTACTCGGTTTCTAGCTTCTCGCCGCTTAACCTGAGCGGGTGTATCTTCCCACTGTGTTTCCTTAGGATAGTTATGACGTTCACGGGATTTTCCCTTCTTAGTCCTGCTTTTTGCCATTCTTGTACTCTACTAACACCTCCTTTCTTTCCAGAATAACTTCATCAGGATCTCTATTAGTTTCGATCCAGAAGTGAACTGGAATAGTGTCGTTCTGCAGAGCACCAAATGACACATCTGCAACGCATTCATCTACTCTCTTAGCATAGCCAAGGGAATAGATTTTTTCTTTGAATAACTCTTTAAGGTTATCTAAAGAGATCGAGATTTGAATAGGTTCTGAGTTCGTTGAGCTCATCTTCCGTCTCCTTATCTTCGATCTCGACTTTGATCTTTCGTTTTTTGCCATTAATCTTCTTGGGTATAAATTTTTCTAATGAATGAGCTTCTAGACTTCTACGTCTCTCAGCTCTATTAATAGGATGTTTACTCATTGTCTAAATCAATAGGTAGAGGTTCAGGTAATTCTAAGTATTCTTCTTTCAGAAGAAATAGAAGAACATCAGCTTCAGTTACTTCGTTCAATTCAAATATCTCTTCTAAAGTATAAGTATCTAAGATATGTTCTGCTGTATTAATTTCCAAATTAAATAACCAGTAACTAACAAACCTAAAATAACATCTATAATATTATAGTCCATTTAACTACTCCTT
>JAGWGO010000172.1 GCA_028867395.1 Nitrososphaerota archaeon
TATGGTCCCATTAACTATCACATATCTGAGAGGACAAACCTAACGATGCTTACTTTTCCAGTAGGCGAAAACGTAATGCTTGTAGCATGCAACAAGAACGTAAGCCCCATAACGCTTGCAAAAAAGATAATGAGTGTAATTAGCGGGTACAGAAAACAGGTTTCCCTCATAGAACTGTAAATTTCAGGCAGTTTGTATCCAAGAAAGAACCAGTGGTTTTTAACTCAGTTCTGCGTAATACATACCGAGAAAAAAATGAGTAGCCTAAAAAACATGCAAAGACACTGCCAGTGTGGCATGTGTGGACATGACTTGGAAAAAGACTGTGTCGAAAGAGAGTGTCGATGTTGTCTGAACTTCCATGTCAGGTCCGGAAACATATCAGGCAAAAGATCTTGACTAGATTGAATTGTTAAAGTAAATCCGTCTTTGGGCCTTTTCAAATAATATAAAGAAAATAGATCTAGCAGATCCTTTCAAGAAGTGACTTTGAATCCTCGTGATACAGGCGCAGTACTGGATTTTCTTCAAGAGGTTTTAGGAGATACAGCGTGCCTCCTTTTTTGCATTTTTTCATTTCCTTTATGCGATACACTTTTTCAGACATGCAGTCTTGCCCCATTATTCGCACTCTTTCTCCGCGGTTAAAAGTTGACATCTTTTTTTTGAGAGACAAATGATAAGAGATTAACCTTGCGTATGAATTACACGATACACCGCACCATTAAAATAAAACGTATCGATCTTGTAGAAAAATTTTTCATGTGATCGCAAATTAGAGGAATTCTACTAGAGTTTTTTAAACAACGGAGTACGGTATGAGACGCAAATGAGGTTTGGAAGTATCAAAAGAAAATACATTGCGATAGCTTCAGCGTCGGCTGCTGCATTAGTGGGAGGGTTTTTGGCATATCTTTCCACGAATACACAGTCTGATCTCATAATGCCAGACAATGCAGAACTTTACAATGTTACGCTAAGTTCCGGCAACTTTAGATCGCTAAAACAAAAATGTCGGAATTTTTACGGTATACCAGTCACATGTAACGACTCAAAATGTAACAAGTGGGTATTGCAAAATTGCACAGTCCATCCATGAACATGAGGACGGATACAACAATACACATGTTGGAAACAGTACAATATACAATACCACCACCCTCCCGCCTGATGTGATCCTGAACTAAACCCTGTTTCCACACCAGAGTTTTCCGAGACATTTCCAGCCTTGGCAGCAGGCATAGTATTGATGATATTTTGTGCCGTCTTGAGAGAATCCTAGTGGTCGAATCTAGAGTTGTACTGTAATAATGGATTGCAAAAAAATCATCCTAGAACCTAACCAGCTGGTTCCAACGTAAATGAGAGAATCTTGGTTTGGCCATTGTTACTTGTCTCGACATACCAGTTTCCCGTAGGATAAGACCCGGTTGTAGAAAAGAACATGACATAGTCTCCGTTAGAGTTTGCTACTGCAGATGTATTGTATGTGGTTCCTGAAGGACTTACCATAACAGCCGTTATAGCGCTGCTTGGCTGTGCATTTCCTGCAACTTGGACAAGGTCGCCTTGGTGATAAATTACCTTGTCTGTCTGTGCAGTAAATGTATACGAGCTAGACGAGATTTTGCTCGTTCCTAATGTAAAGTAAATGGTCTTTGATTGACCAAGGTTGCTTACGTATACGTTCCAGTTGCCTGCCTCATAGGAAGTCGAAGTGGAAAATAGTATGATGTATGTGCCGTCAGAGTTGACTGTGGTAGATGACGAGTATGTGGCCTGAGATGGACTGGTAAGTACCGCAGTGACAGTGCTGCTTGGCTGCCCCGTGCCAGTGACTCGTATCATGTCACCCAACTGGTACGAAGTCTTGTCAGTCTCTGCAGTAAATGTGTTAGAACCAGACTGTACACCCGCTGATTGCACGTAAATTGTTATCACCTTTGATTGGGAAAGGTTCGATACTGTTATTATCCAAGTTCCTGCCTCATATGACTGGGATGTTGCAAATGTTAGCGTGTATGAACCGTCAGAGTTTGATGTGGTTCCAGAACTAAAAGTTGTTCCCGACGGGCTCTGCAAGACCGCAGTTACACTGCTGTTTGGAACTGCCATGCCTGAAACCGCTATGATGTCTCCTCCCTGATAGATTCCCTTGTCTGTCTGTGCAGTAAATATGTAGGAACCTGTAGTGTTAGGAACTGAACCTACGGTTATTGACTGCAGTGCAGTTGTCTGATCAGAAATTATCTTGATCTGGTACTCGCCTGGCAGTATTGAACTTGGGAGCTGCAAACCGTACAATATGCTTCCAGACGCGTCTGCCCAAGTGGTCTGCCCTTCAAGCACAAAACTGTTGCTGTCAAGCAATTGAACCTGCACCACCTTTAGAGGGTCTGCTCCAATTCCGCTTATGTGAACCGTCTCTCCCGGAAGGTATGTGGACTTGTCAAAAGTAAGCAGAATTTTTCCCGGGATCGAGTTTGTTTGAGTTGTACCGTTTGCAATGTCGGAAAGCTTGTTTTGAATATCGGCAACGTTTGTGTCAAGATTTGAAAGAGCGGCCAATTTTTCATGAATATCAGAAATGTTGGTCTTTATCATTCCAAGCGAGGTAAGATTACCGTTAATCGAATTAACATCAGCACTCACTTGACTAATCTGTGACCTCAGTGATGATACCTGCGAGTCTAACGAGCTTATCTGAGAGTTAATCGAGTTGACTTGGGTGTTCAGTGAATTAAGTTGGGAAGAATAATCAGGTTCGTTGCTTGATGATGGATTTGCTTGGATGAAGTGGACGTTGAGCATTCCATATACTCCTGCCGAAGCCATTGCACATGCCAGCGCCCCAACAATAACGTAGGTGTAATTCCTCGGCACGATATCATTGTAGCTCGAAAATATATAGGGGACGCTTCTCTATGATAAGAAATCATTTAATAGAAGATTTTTCTGGCTTTGATTTGCGTACCCTAGAAAAGATTTTGATCAAAAACATTTTGTCTTGTTTTTTGTTACAAACTTTAAGATTCATGATTTACTCTGAGGATTGTTTGCCGACAATTTCTGTCTCACTTTATGTCGACGACTTCCAACAAGATCCAAAGATGCCAGTAGATAGTCCTGTCAATATGACTGCAGTAGAGACATACTGCGAGAGTGGACTGAGATGACCTGACCACTGGACTGCTCTGAAATACTCTCCTGCTACTTTTACTGGCTTTTGTGTAGCCTGGTCTGTTCCCCAGCCTGATGTTATAATAAACATTCCAATCAGAACTGCAGAGAGGATGATTGCAACTCCTGCCCACATTGGAAGTTTGCGGATGGCTCTTTGACTAGTTTCCTTGCGCCTTTCTGTATGCATGTACATTGATTACTATACGTCAAAGTCAAATATAATGTTGAACATGGATTTACTGTATAATCATCCATTATATCATTGATTTACTGCACAAATGTGCGATAAATAAAATGGAAAAGTACAGATTATGGGCCCTGCATTATCTTGCCAAGTATTAGCTTGTTAATTGTGCTCATGTCCGTAATCACGTTCTTTGCGTTTCCAATGCCGTCAACCTTTACAACGACAGAGCCGACGACAAATTCTGACTCGTAGCTTGTTCCGCCGGATCCGTCAGGACATACGCACACAAAACTAGTGTCATTTGATGCTGCGTTTCCAAAGAACTTTGTCGCGCCATTTGCCATTGCTTTCTCATCTTGCTTG
>JAGWGO010000008.1 GCA_028867395.1 Nitrososphaerota archaeon
TAATCAACCAATATATGAAAACAGGACATCTCATGGAAGCACCAGTCTTTACAGAAGGAATGATTGCAGAGGCAACTGCGATTCATGAGGCCTATCCAGAATATCTAGCGCGAGACCTGAGGGAAAAGATATTGAGCACAGAAGAAAATCCATTTGATTCTGAATACTTTACAAACATTGAACACTCTGATGCAAGAGAAGAACCACTTCGTGAAGGACCTTGTATCATAATGGCAACTTCGGGTATGCTAGAAGGTGGACCAGTGCTTGAGTACTTTAAAAATATCGCACCGGTACAAAAGAACAAGATTCTCTTTGTGTCATACCAAGTAAACGGTACTCTTGGAAGAAGAGTGCTTGATGGGTCAAGACAGGTATCAGTTGTAGGAAAGGACGGAAAGATTGAGGTAATCAACATAAATTGCTCTACTGAAAAACTTGACGGATTTAGCGGACACAGTGACTATAATCAACTAATGTCATATGTGCACAAACTCAGACCAAAACTAAGAAGAGTAATTGTAAACCACGGCGAGAGAAGAAAATGTGAAAATCTTGCAAGCTCTATTCACAGAATGTTTAGAATTGCAACAACTTGTCCACAAGTACAAGAAGGCATTAGACTACTTTAAGTCGTATTCTGCTCTCCAGATCTTTACACCTGAGGGAGTTACAATAATTCTTTCTTCACCCAATCTTGCAATGTCTGCATCATTGGCCTTTGCAATGCTGTAAATCTCTTCTACTGTCTTTCGTAGTTCATCCACATTTTTTTGCGCAAGAGGGGTAACACGCAGAACCAGGATCATCCCCTTTTTGATATCTTCCTTTACAGTGTGGATATCACTGTAGTCCCTAAGAGTAATAGCTTTGAGGTATGTAGGGGCCTTTTGTGTCTGCATGATTGGTATGCAAATACCTCCCTCAAAAAGGCTTTGCAGTCAATTGCAATTCACAGACTAGCTTGTTTGACTAAATTCTGTATTTCAGATACTCTTGCTCTGCAATATTAGAGGCAGGAACCTCTGACACTATCTCATTTTTCTGTATCAGAGAAACACCCTGCATTTCCTTTGGAGCATCAGAATATCGGAATGTAATGTCTGACGCTAGTTTTAGGTTGGCATTGGAACTTTCTCCGCGTAAAAGGGAGATTGGACCGACATGATCTTTTGTCTCAAGTAGTACATCCCCAGCAAGTGCGAGTGCCTTCAGCATCTCATTTTCGTCCTTGTTTCTTCCAACAACTAATTTCGTTTTTGAATCAAATCTGAAATGCCTTCCAATCTTTAACAGGTCAATATCATTTGTTGTGGGAGTTTCTGTGTGGTTGAAGAGATCTTTTGCCCTGATTGCAAAGTTTGGATCAGTAAGAAGACAACCGCCACCTGCATTTGGAGGGTTTTCAAATCCAAACTCTTGAGCAAGCTTCAACTGTTCTTTTCTTGAACGTCCACGAATCATTCCAAGGTTCTCTCGCTTGATAATGCCGTTTTCCTCCGGCTGGGTTTTTGGCAGCAGGGCACCAGAAAGTGGTCGCACTATTTTTCCTTCAAGGCCAGCTTCTTTTTCTATAGTTCGAAGTGCAGGACCATGTTGTGACATTGGTCTCTGTCCTAGGACCTCTCCTGAAATAATAAATTCTGCACCAATGTCTTCCATTACTTTTTTTCCAGCCTTGAACATCATGGCTCTGCAATCGATACATGGATTCATGCCAGAACCAAATCCATGTTTTGGATTCTTGAGCATCTCGATGTAATCGTCTCCAAGATATACCGTTTTTAGATCAACGTTTAACATGTCTGCAGTCTCACGGATCTCAAACCCGCAACCTCTACCGCAATCAAAATCACAAAACGGAGTCTTGATTGCAACAGCAGTAACATCAAATCCTTGATTCTGCATCATCTTTACTGCCAGCCTGCTGTCAAGTCCTCCTGATAGTAAAGCTACGACTTTTTTCTTTTCTTCCACAGAACAAAAACTCTGCTTCCAATATCTAAACCTTCCAACAAACATAAATGAAGATATGGTCAAGTTTGAGACTGATGCGAAATCGTAGAAAAAATCTCTTAAAATTTTGCAACAAGTTAGAGTGTGATACGCTAGTTGCCTTTGAGCCTGAGAATCTGTTTTACATGACTGGATTTTGGGGTGAAGCAATAGGAGTACTTGACAAGAACGGAACTACCATCATAGCGCCCGAGCTTGAGGTGGGACGGGCAAAAGAGGAATCAGTAAACTGCAAGGTTGTCAAGTCTGAACGAGGCAAGGGCTCGATATCCACTCTTATCAAGACCGTAAAGGGGAGCAAAATATGCACAGACACGAACAATTACGATATGGTACAGTCGCTCAAAAAGAGCCTTCCACGCGTAAGATCCACAACTGAACCATTCTATCAGGCACGACAGGTAAAAGATCTAGATGAGATTGGCATACTGAGAAAATGCTCTAATATCTTGGATGAGATGTACGAGCTTTGTGTAGACGAGATTAAGATAGGCATGTCAGAAATGGAGCTTCAAACCATCTTGATGTCATATGCAATGGAAAGGGGTGCCTTTGCCACTGGCTACAAGTCTACCCTGCAACCGCTTATCATTGCAGGAGGGCCAAACAGTGCGCTTCCCCACGCCCAAGTAACAGAGCGAAAATTTGAGGGTGGCGACATGATTGTAGTAGACCTTACTTTGCGCCATAAGGGGTATGTATCTGACGCAACAAGGACATTTGGTCTTGGTGCAATATCACCAGAGGCAAAAAAGGTCTATGAAATTGTAAAAAGATCTCAGGAGGCAGGGATCAAGAAAGTAAGACCCGGGGTCTCTTGCAGATCAGTTGACGATGTATGCAGAAAAGTAATTGCAAAAACGGGATATGGAAAATACTTTATCCACTCTACAGGCCATGGAATAGGTCTTGAAGTACATGAACTTCCAAATCTTGGTCCGTCAAGTCAAGCGATTCTATCAAAAAACATGGCAATAACAGTGGAGCCTGGAATTTATCTGCCAAAGAAATTTGGGGTAAGAATTGAAGACTCGTTGATTGTAGGATCAAGACCTGATGTAATGCACAAGTTCACAAAAGAATTGATTGTAATTTAAAAATTACAAAATAGATCTTTTCTCAAATCTCTGCTCTATCTGATTTGAAATAAACTTGGCAATCTTTTCCTTGTCTTTCCATCCAGATTCAAGCGAGTCTTTAGAATCTATAATGACGACATTGTTCTTGCTGGGATCTTTTTTGTATCTTGCACCAATGTCATTTGCAACTATCATATCAGCTCTAGATTCTCCCAGCTTTTTGCGTGATGATACAATCAATTCTTTTTTTGATACATTGGTCTCTGCCTTGAAACCCACCAAGAATGCATCTCTCTGAATTTTTTTTATCTCGTCTATAATTTTTGGAACTTTTTTTAGCTTTACGACTATCTTATCTGCATTGCTTTTGATCTTGGTCTTGCTTGGCTTTTCAACTGTATAATCAGATACGGCAGCAGCAAGTATTACTATGTCGAACCTATTTCTCATCTCACCTTGTACTGCCTTTAGCATATCCATGCTTGTCTGCACTCTTACAACCTTGGCTCCCTTGGGAGGGGTTTCTGTGCCTGGACCATAAATGAGTGTGACTTTGGCGCCAGCTGAGACAAGCTCTTGCGCTAAAAGAACTCCGGTCTTTCCTGAGCTCTGGTTTGTTATCACCCGTATCGGGTCGATGTACTCCAAAGTTGGACCGGCAGTTATGAGCACCTTCTTTCCTTCAAAGACAAGAGAAGCGCCATATTTTTTCAGCACAAAGTCAAGCACTTGCTCGGGTTCTGCCGCCTTTGCTTTTCCTTCGATAAACTGTGGCTCGATAAAACTTACTTTGTCTTTTAGAAACTCGATGTTCTTTCTTACTGCGGGATTTTCATACATTGCTTGATGCATGGCAAGTGAAATAATTATTGGAATCTTGGAGCCAAATCCTACACTTAGAACCGTGGAGATTGGAGTGTCGTCTATGCCATGTGCAAGTTTTCCAAGAGTGTTTGCAGTACATGGATACACTATTATCAAATCAGACTGCTTGTAGTCTGCAACCTTGATGTGTTCAAGATTTCCCGTCAGTTTTGTTATGACCTCATTTCCTGTGGCCCACTTGAAGTAGCTTGGCTTGATGAGGTCGGTAGCAGCCTTGCTTGCAACACAAGTAACATCTGCACCATGTCGCATAAGAAATCTTGCAAGCTCAATTGACTTGTAAGCTGCAACACTTCCCGTTATGCATAGCACAATTTTTTTACCCACAAGCTCTGTGCCGTCAGAGCTTACAATGTCAAGAGATGGATGTTTACGCAATTTCTTTTTTCAACCTTTCAAGTTCGGACTTTTCAATCGAGAAGGAATGTTCTTGTGTGGGAAACTTGCCTGATACCACATCATTCTTGTATGCAGTGACAGCTTTTACAATATCTGCTGAGAGCTCAAGGTATCGTTTTGCAAACTTGGGCTTGATCTTCTCATATAGTCCTAGAACATCATGAACAACTAGTACCTGTCCATCACAGTCAGGACCTGAACCAATTCCTATTGTTGGAATCTTGATGGACTCTGTTATTATCTTGGATATCTCTCTTGTCACCATCTCTAATGCAATGCTAAAAGCTCCTGCCTCTTCCACGGCCTTGGCGTTCTGAATCAGATTGAGGGCTGCTTCCTTTGTCTTTGCCTGTACTTTGTATCCTTCTTGTAATGTGGTTGTCTGTGGCTGAAAACCAATGTGCCCCATCACTGGTATGCCTATCTCAACAATTGACTTGACAGTATCCCTAATCTCAATTCCGCCCTCTAGCTTGACTGCATCTGCTCCTGCCTTGACAAGCCTTCCAGCATTCTCGATTGCCTGCGACTTGCTTGCTTGGTAAGACATGAAGGGCATGTCGGCTATCACCATGGCGTTTTGCCTTCCCCTGCTTACGGCTTCGGTAAAAAAACACATCTGTTCCATTGTGACAGGAATGGTGTTATCATAGCCAAGCATTACCATTCCACCGCTGTCTCCTACAAGCAAGATATCGATGCCTGCCCTGTCGCAAAGCTGCGATGTCGTATAATCATATGCGGTAATTACTGAGATCTTTTTTGATCCCTTCATGGAAACAATATCTCTTACCGATTTAGGCACGGGACATTCTCCTAAGGTTATTTTTTATTAGAAGAATTGATTGGTTCAGGTTCTTCTTGTTGTGAAACTTGAAGTTTTTCCTCAGTGTGGATCTTTTCATCTTCTTGCAGGTCTTGATGAGCAATTGCATTCCTCTTGTTACATTGTCAACGATGGTAATGTCGGCAGTCTGTGCAGTGCGCGACATTGGATTAAGATCAAATGTGATTACTTTTTTTCCAAACTTTTTTAACGCAATAGTCCTGTCGCCATCCTCTAGCGGCACCAGAACAACGTCGGCAATGAAGATGCCTCGTTCATCTACTACCCTTCTGGCGCTCTCAAGTCCTGGAATTTTTTGGGAAAACTTGGAGTCAAGTCCAAGAACTTTGTTAGCACCATTCCTTTTGATAGCCTGGGCAATTGCCCTTTTTCTCTTGTTGCTTGCATAAAACAGATTGACCTCAATTTCTGCGCCAACAACTTTTGCAAGTTGTACGATCTCTCTTGTACAGAGCGCTGCCAAGTTGCCATTTACTGATATGACGGGATGTTTTGCTGAAAGTAACATCTGTGCTGCCGCACTGATTGCCTCATGAGATGCCTTTGATGTCCTCTCACCTATGAGATAGTCAAACATCTCACCTCTGCCATGAGCTAGAAGGCCTTCCTCTACGACAAGGCCCTCTTTGTATCCTCTGACTAGCCTCTCTCTAATGTATAGGGATTCGGCCCTGGGATGGGATCGTGGGATGTGCACTAGGACTCCCTGACCCCACTTTTGTCAATCTCTGTCTTGATTATGATCCCGTCGTGATACTTTTCTAAAATCTGTAGGACCTGAAGCTCATTTTCCTTTGGCACCAACGTAAACACAGTTTCTCCAAACATTGCAATGCCACACTTGAATCCATGTTCCTGTAAATCGTCAATTACTTGTTGCATCTTTGGAGTTATAACACCTACATATTTCGCAAACTCTAGAGACATGTCCATAAACTCCATTTGGTTTCTTGACTTGAGCAATTTTGTAACCATCTTTGCTCCAAGACCATTTATCTTTGAGAGCTCAGTCTTGATGAATTTCTTTGTAGATATTGGTGAAAAGCAAATTACAATTGGTAGAAAATCAGTGTGAATCTTTTTTAGACTGCCTATGCCTGGCGCACCATACTTTGTTCTTATCTCGAAGCCTCCATGGTATGACGATAACACGGTGCCAAGCCCCGTCTTGCAGTGGATCTCTGCGTTGTGTGCTATCTGTCCGACTTGGGTCCTTGAAAGATTTGCTCCAAGTGCCTTGTTTAATGCAAATGCCAAGCTTAGGGCAACAGCTCCACTAGAACCAAGACCGTATCCGACTGGAATTCCGGCATGATGCTCTATTTCCAAAAAATGATTTCCTTTTGCAATCTTGAGAAATTCTTTTGCGACATATTCTGAGACTTGGGTGTTATCAGACTTGTAGCCGATGTGTGTAATTTTAAAACCAGGCTTGTCGGTTATTACTTTCACCTTGGTTGTAACGCCCTTTTTTATGCAAAAGCCCGCGCCAATAGATCCCTTGAGCTCAGGTCGTGTTGGCTCTACATATGCCTTGAAAAACCCTGTGATATGCCCCGGAGCAAAGGCTTCTGCCTGCATGATGAGTTTAAATTTTTGAAAAAATATAAAAATAGTGATTATATTATTTATATTGATATAAATTAGCTAAATTCATTCGACGCCTCCAAAAGATAGGCAGCAGTATGCTAGTATCGCTTCCAATAGAGTGGGTTGAGGCAAACGGCCTTGAAAAAAGTGACGAGGTGGAGCTTGAGACTGGCACCAATAGCATATCGATCACCCTAACTGGAAGCAGCAGGCCACCAAAAGAAGTCATAATTGAATATCCAGTATCAAAACAAGAAAACATCAGCGCTGACGTCACGGGAGCATATCTTCTGGGATATGATGTCATCAAGATAAAGGGCAAGACTGCAATCTCAGTTGAAGATAGGGAAAAAATTCGGGCACTTATGCGTCGACTTGTTGGCATGGAAATAGTTGATGAGGATGCAACAAATGTCAATGTCCAGTTTCTTTTGGATGCAACTACACTCAGCCCAGACAAAATCCTAAAGAGAATGAGCTCAATTGCACTTGCTCTATTTCGAGATACAGTAAACTCTCTTACATCATCTGACAATACTGTGCTGCAAACAATACCAACAAGAGACGATGAGATTGACAGACAGTATTTCTTGCTTGTAAGATTGATTCGCAGTGCAATGGTGGACAAGAGGCTTGCAACTGTATTTAATTTGGGAAACATTGACATCTTGGATTATAGAATAGCGGCAAACCTGATGGAGACTGCAGGAGACACAATTGTTGAGCTTGCAAACTCCATCCAAGAAATCTCAAGCTCAAAGGCAGAATCAAAAAAACTACACTTACTTGCGGTGGAAATTGAAGACATTCATGGAAAAGCAATAAACTCATTTATAGAAAATAACAGACTGCATGCAATAGAAGCAATTACCGCATTTAGAAATTATCAAAAAAAGATCTCTGAAATCAGGTCATCACTTGAGCCAAAAAAGCAGGTATCAATCCAGTTCTTGAACTTGGTATACACATTAGAAAAACTTGCAAGATGCTGGGCCGATATTGCAGACCTTGTAAAACCAGTCTACACGTAGATCTTCTTTTTCATTGCATAAGTCAAGATTGCACAGATAGTCTTTGAATCAGTAATCTTACCAGACAAGACCATCCTTAATACTTTTTTGAAATCGATCTTTACAACTGATATTATCTCATCATCGTCAAGCTCCAGGCCAGACACCTTTTTGATGCCAGAGGCGACAAAGCAATGAATTATCTCTGTGTTGTATCCAATAGAGGGATAGTATTTTACAAGAGGCGTCATCTTCTTTGCCTCGTAGCCAGTCTCCTCTTTTAGTTCCCTGAATGCACATTTTCTTGTGCTCTCACCTTTCTTCAGCGTTCCTGCAGGAATTTCAAGAACAAATCCATGTGGAAATCTGTGTTGTTTGACAAGAAGCACTTTTCCTTTTTCCATGGCAAGCATAGCAGCAGCACCTGGGTGTTCGATTACCTCTCTTGTTACCTTACGACCTTTAATTGATATCTTGTAAACATTAAGAGAGAGAACTCTGCCTTGAAAAATTTTTTTTCGCATTGAATTAAATGAAGAGCAAATATGTTATGAATGTATCTGGGACATTAAATGCAATTTCTTTGACTTTCTGGCATGTTCAATTGTATTGCTTACCCACTTTTGTGGGAAATTGATCTCCTTTGGAATGAAAAGATCAACTGATTGTATGCCATTAATCTCGTGAACACTCTGGCTAAGCTCATCAATCTTGTATATGTTATCACTATATAGAAATAACACAATCTTGTCTAGGTGCACAAGTGGTTTTTGCAAAAATGATTTTACAAACTTTTTCTCTAATGCAGATAGCGTTTGTTTGACATTTCCATCAACTGAGACAAGGATTGCAAATGGAATGTAATCTCCCATGCCCTTTGGATTGTAAACCAAGGTAAACTGTATTGCCTCATCATTTTGTAGCTTGTCAAGTGACCTTGCAATTGTTTTGGTAGAAAATCCAGAGATCTTGGAAATCTCCTCGATTTTCATGCGTGGATCTTTTAGCAATATGTCAATTATTGAAATGTCGGTCTTTGTAAGGTCAGATCTTATCTCTGGATTTTTGGCTTCAAATATGCTAAGTACTCTGACATCTCTTAGAACATTTTTTGCAATCTCCATAAAATGTTGAGGATCTCCTTTTACTACTATACTGCAAACAGTAATTCCTCCAACACACGGAACTACAAAAAATGGTTCACCAACCAGTCGTATCTTGTTTAAGATATCGCCAAGTTCTTTTCCTATCACCACAAAATATAGAACACTGTATCCCAAAACTGGCGGCTCTATTTTTAATTCAAATTTTTCAATTATCTTTTGTTTTATCATTTTCTGAATTCTTGACTTGACTGCAACTCCAGAGACTCCAAGCTCCTTGCCTATCTGGCTGTCAGGTGATCTGCAATTGTTGAGCAGCCGGGATAAGATTTCAATGTCTAATTTGTCCATTCTCTGCAACTTCATTCTATTATTGTTTTACTTTAGAACATTTGTATATATAATTGTCTTGTTCTTTAATAAAAATCTAACAAAATATTAAATATACGACTATTTCCTAATCCTTCGTGGATTATCGGGCACAGATAGGTATTAGATTTATCACAAAAAAGAAGGGCAGCCTGATTGCTGCATGCCTTGCAATAGCAATTGCAATACTTGTAGTCTCGGTAAACCAGGTAATCTTTCAGGGCCTGTATGACGCAATTGTCAGGGACCTGATAAATTACAGATATGGACATGTGTACATTACAAAGAAAGGCGACTTTATCTCAAGAAATGACTTTATGCTTGTAAACTGGCTTGATAGAATTCCATGGGTTCAGGCAGCAACGCCAAGGCTTTTCACACAAGTTTATTCAATAAATGCAACTGTAGATGGCCAGCTGGTACAAGACTATAACGTTCCATTAACTCTAGTGGGAGTAAAACCAGAATGGGACGAGGAAGCATCTACCCTTTACCAAGCCGTAAAAGGCCAGTATGTTTCAACAAGAGACTCGATAGTCTTGGGAGTACTTGTAGACCGAGATCTTGGATATCCAAAGATAGGTGACACGGTAAAGCTAAAAGTTCATGATCAATATGGAAATGATGTACTGAAAAGGTTTGTAATTGTAGGAATTTCACAGACTGCAGGAAACAACGGGTATGATAACGGTGCAATAATTAACATCGACACGTTACGAGAAATGATACAGAGGCCTGGCCAAACAACAGAAATTCTTGTAAGACTAAATGATCCAACAAAGGCAAACGAGACAAAGCAACTCTTCCTAGACGCATTCCCATCAAATGCTGACAAATTCAAAGCCCAGACAATAACAGAAGCTGCCGAAGTACAGCTTGCAGGCTTCAAATCAGGTATTGCATTGATCAACCTCGTTGGACTTTTTGGTATGGTCTCTTCTGCATTTGGTGTCGTAACAATTCAGATGATGCAAGTAACAAGTAAGACTCGTGACATTGGAGTCCTAAGGGCAATAGGTGCAAAAAGAAAAGACATCTTGCTAGTTTTTATCTTTCAGGGAATAGTAATAGGCAGTTTAGGAACAATCGTGGGCACAGCCATGGCAATTGGATATACAACATATGCCAAGGAGACTCATATGACATTTAATGGAAGTCTGGCCTTAGAGGTTTCATACAACTGGATTGGCCTAATACAGACTGACATCATGGCGTTTGCACTTGCTATTGTGGCTTCTATTTATCCTGCATTCAAGGCTACAAGACTAGAACCAGTGGAGGCGATGAGAACTGTCTGATAACGTGTTAGAGATACGTAATTTGGAAAAGGTATACGGCGAAGAAGAGACTGCCGTGGAGGCTTTGAAGAACATCAATTTCACTGTGAGGAGGGGAGAGTTTATGTTGATAGTGGGTAGCTCAGGTTCTGGCAAAACAACACTGCTTAACATGATAGGTCTTCTTGACAGGCCAACAAGTGGGAAGGTCATAATCGATGGTACAGACACGTCATCTCTCAATGACAATGAACTTTCTGCATTTAGGAACTCAAAGCTTGGATTCATATTCCAATTCTCAAATCTACTTCCAGACCTGACGGTCCTCGAAAATGTCATTTTGCCAAGAAAAATTCAGGGTACCCTGAAGGGAGCAGAGGAAGAGGCCAAATCCCTTCTAAAAACGGTAGGACTTGAATCGCAATATAACAAATTTGCAAACAAGATCTCAGGAGGTCAAGCTCAGCGAGTTGCAATTACACGTTCTTTGATAACCAAGCCAGCAATTGTTCTTGCTGATGAACCAACCGGAAGCTTGGACTCGATATCTGCAGAGACAACAGTTCAACTTTTAAAATCGTTGAACAGAAAACTAAACCAAACTTTCATCATAGTTACACATGAAAGGCCACAGTTTGGTAAGGTTGACAAAATAATAACCGTTAAGGATGGAAAGATTGTAGAAGGAGAAATGGAGGCAAGCATGGCATGATTTACAAAACAATTCTACTGACTGCGATATTTCTTGCAGGACAGCTAGTTATACCAAGCTATGCACAGAGTGCTCCAGAACAGCTTGCTCCTCAAGAGTCACCGTTTGAGCACGGTTACAATGATGTCAAGTTCCTTGATGCCTACTTTGGATATCCAAACCAAAAGATAGAGGTACAGCCAGGAGATCAGAACGTTCCATTTACTATACTGTTCTCTAACGTTGGCACAGAAGACATTGCGGGAATCAAGGGTTTGATGTCCCTTCCTGCTGGTTTCTCAGGTGCAACGCCGCTCGTTAATGGACTGATTGAAGCAGATAACTCACAGACAGCTACTAGTGGCAGCTCATTTACTCTCACATTCTATGTAAACTTGGATAAATCGATAAACATACATGATTACGCCGGGACGATTGAGCTAACCTATTCCAGGGTGAGAGAAAACGGCGTCCACCAATCCTTCTATGACTTTAATTTCAAGGTAACAGGAAAGAGCCTTCTTAACTTGAGAGCAGAAAACCCATTCATACAGCCAGAGTCAAATAACCAAGTTACAGTTCAGGTCTTGAACAATGGTACTGGCACAGTTAACAACCTCGATATAACAGTCAGTCCACTCTCAAATGCCACTAGCAATGTATCTAACCTACAAAATGTTGTAATTGATCAGCATCATTGGCACATAGGAAATGTTGAACCTAACACAGTAAAATCATTCTCGTTCAATGTTTTTGTGCCGCCAAACCTTTCTGGCCAGACACTACACATGCCATTGACATTGGTATACTTTGATGGTCAGGGAAATCAGGTTACTGATCAAAAGACTGTAGATCTCATTATTGGGACTGCCAGTCTAAACTTTAACATAAAACTCTCGACCCCATCTTCTATCTCCATGGGCGTAATGCAAAACCTTACCTTGGGGTTGCAGAATCTTTCTCCGTCAGATATATCAAATGTAGCAGTTACAGTTACACCAAGCTCATCTGACTTTAGAATATTGGATGATCCGCGATGGTACATACAAGAGATTAAACCATTGGGCGGTACTTTCCTGAACATACCAGTATTTGCAGATCAAAACATTGCAAATCAAGCAATCGACTTTAACGTAAACATACAATACACAAAGGATGGCTCCACAGTAATGGAACAGCAAAACTTTGCAACATACATCAGACCTGTGATAGACGTCTCAGTTTATGGAGTTCAATCGCAAATAATTGCAGGACAGACAAACATTATTGGAAATGTTCTCAATGAGGGCAACCTAAAGGGTCAGTTTGCTATTGTAACCATTGACGCGGTGGAAGGCTCAACTATAAAGGAAGCAACACAGTATATTGGCGATATAGATACTGATGCACCTACTCCCTTTAACGTTCCAGTTCAATCAACAACTGGACAGTTATCAGGCGACCAAAAAGTGCTAGTCACGTTGACATACAAAGACACGCTCTTGCAACCACACACACTAACACAAGTAGATACTGTCTCATTTGGAAAACCAGCTCCGACATCAAGTGTGGACGTATCACAATTACAACTGGTAATTCTTGTTGCAATAGCTGCAGGAATTGGCGGAATCGTCTTTAAGATAAAGAAAAAACCAAAGGAACCTTTAGAAAAGAAGGTTCAGGAAACAAGCTAAAGTTATTATTTAGACGCTAGCCAGATTTTGAATATGGCTTCGGATGAGATCGAAGTCCCAAAAGATGTTCGTCCTTTTATGCTAGAGAATGCTGAGGAAACAAACTTGGGCCAAAAAAATGGCGCAATAAGACAATTTCGATATGGCAATTTGCACATACGTGAATATGAGGACAAGTATCTTGTCCATGTGGACAAGGTAGATCCACGAAATGATCCTCTGGGACACCTAATTCATGATGCTCCGGAATTTCTAGTTGGATTGGCAAGCGCATACTTTGCTGGAAAAAAAGTTGCCACCGAAGTTTACAAGGTACAAAAGAACAAGCCTTTTGCTGCACTCGGAGCAGGTGCGATAGGTTTGCTTGCATCAATTGTTACAGGATATGCAGGATATTCTTTGATAAAAAAACTAAAGGAATTCTAGGAGTGGACTGTCATATCAAGATCTAGAACCATCCGAACCTTTCTCAAACTTTTACCAGTTGTCTTGGCGTTAAGAAAAGATAGGCGAGAATGGGTAAGAAGAGAAGGCAAGAATGTAAATCTGTCAAGATATCAAAAAAATGCCAGAAGAGCGCTCAAGACTTTTGTTTCACTGGGACCTGTATACATCAAGCTGGGTCAGTGGCTTTCGTCAAGAGCAGACATACTTCCTCAACCATATCTTGAGGAGCTTGCAAAGCTTCAGGATGAGGTGCCAGCAGCTTCGTTTGATCAGGTAAAACCAATTATCGAAAGTGATCTTGGAACAATCGATAGAACATTTGATTATATTGACAAAAATGCGATCTCTGGAGCCTCGTTAGGTCAGGTCTATCTGGCAAAAATAAAGGGAAAAGATGTAATTGTAAAAGTAAAGCGTCCTGGCATAGAGCAAGTCGTGGAACAAGACATCAAGGTCTTGAAAAAAATAATTCCTTTTGCTATGAAGTTTGTTGACCCAAACTTGCGTTACTCTGCAGAAGCCATGCTCTCGCAGTTTATAGAAACAATACATGAGGAAATGGATTATCGAATAGAGTCGCAAAATCTAAAGACTATCCGAAGAAACCTCAGGGACTATCCAAAGGTAATAATTCCTTCAATCATGGACGACTATTCAAGCAAGAATATACTCACGATGGAGTACATCCCAGGAATAAAGATAACTAACGTAAAGGCACTTGATGAGGCAGGCGTAAACAGAGAACAACTTGTTGTGCGCGCACACAAGGTCTTTTTTACAATGCTTTTACGCCATGAGATGTTTCATGCAGACCCTCATCCTGGAAACATCTCGGTTACAAACGACGGCTCTCTGATACTATATGATTTTGGGATGGTAGGCAAACTTGACCAAAAAACCCGACTACAATTGATTCGTCTCTATCTTGCACTTGTAGAAAAAGACCCATCAAGAACAGTTAACGCAATGGACGACCTTGGCATGTTGATGCCCGGATATGACAGGGGAATAATAGAACAGGGAATTGGGCTCTCTATTCAGGCAATGTATGGCACCAAGGTAGACAGGATGGAGGTGCGTGCGCTGATGGATCTTGCAAATAAAACAATGAGTAGATTTCCTTTCAAGCTTCCAAAACATCTGGCACTTTACATGAGGATGGCATCAATCCTTGAGGGCATCTATCTTACACACAAGGTCAACTTTAGATTCATTGGGGTTCTGCAAAATATCTTAGAAGACGAAAATATTGTAAAGGATGCTTACATTGAGGAGATCAAACTTGGCTTTAACAGATTTGTAAAGTCTGTCGAGGCAACAATTGCGGTCGTGCCAGAGATAAGAAAATATCTTGAAGACACTAAAAGAATTCGCGAAAGTCCTCCAAAACCAAATACACTGCTTGCAGGAAGCATATTGACTGCTGCAGTATTTGTTGGGTCTACGATACTCTATACAACAAACCCATTGCTTGGCGAAGTAGGTATGATATGCTCTGCAGTAATCATGGGAATTACTGTTGCAATAAAAGGTCGTTAGCTAATCTATCTTGATGCTCTTTCCAGTCTTGATAGGAATTGTCAGACTGAGTACGCCATCAATATACTTGGCAGACGCGCCAAGGTCTTCGTCATCTTTTACTCTCATTGGCAGCCTTATCTTTTTGTCTATGACATTTGGTCTCTGACGCCAAATTACGGTGCCTTCTCCAATTGTCTCCCTTTTTGCACTTATGGAAAGAATGTGGCCGTGAATTCGAAGCTTGATATCCTTTTTGTCAAATCCTGGCATGTCAATTGAGACAAGGAGGTTGTCGTTTTGTATTACCACATCTACTGGAGGAAGAATAAACTCGAAGAACTCTCTTGACTTGTTACCTATCTCTTTCATGACTTCTTTTACCATATAGTAACCCAAGCCCATTTGTTATTTTACCACTTTTTTGATTATTAAACCTTAGTTAGATTATTTCTGTTCATTCGGAGGTCGTTTAATTTGACCGTTCAAATCGGTCGCTTTCAAAAATTTTCAGTTATCGAATTTCTCGGTAACCGCCCGTTCGTTCGGCAAGCGATATTGACTAGGCAAACTGTCTTAAGGGTTCAAAAAACCCACAGTGAGAAGCTACTGGGGCAGTCACCTAGAACCAATCCCATTCCAAGTGCTTCACAAAAAACATTCACTGAAAAAGAGAAATACAAATGACTGTAGACCAAATAGCAGATATATTAGAAAAAATAGGGGTAGTAATTCTGATAGTGAGTAGTTATTATCTCGGTCTGTTGCATGGGAGATACTTCAAACCGAGAAAAACTATTTCCTAAGTTTTATGACTGCTATAGTAATCAGAATTAACAATGGAACGGCTACGGCAGGTAATCCAACCGTTGTCAGTAAATCATTTTTGAATTGGTTAACTGGCGTCATAAGATTCCAGTCAAACCATAACATCAATGATCCACCAAAGATAGAACCTATCGCAATTCCTATTCCGTTGACTTTTGCGTTTTCTGCTATGCTTACATCATTCACCCCCTCTAGACGATTTCTTGATCAAATTAGACCAACGATTTTCGCCAAGCTTAAGGTCGATGTCGGCTCTCTCCGCAGGGGTCATGTTAAGAGAGCTATGTTTTCTAATGAAATTATAGTACAAAACAAACCCATCTGCAAGATTTTGAGCAGTCTCAGAGTTATGCATTCCTCTCATAACCTTAGTTCTTTGTTTGAGAGTGTTATGCCATCTCTCGATAGGCATGTTCTCCATTCCGTCTTTAATGGGAGATACTTGCAAGTGCTGAGGTTGTGGAGAAGCCAAGCGATGAATCTCCTTCTTTACAGCATTGACGTAAGAACCATGAGAATCACTGACTACTATTGCAGGATAGCGGTCTGCCTTTTTCTTAGCTTCCTGCAATACTTGTCTAGCGTCATTTGTGTGTCGGGTCTTGTGAATTTGCGAAGAAAGGATGAATCGGGTTTCATTGTCCATCAAATTCCAAAGCCAATCGTAATTGCCTTTAGCCATCTTGCTACCTCGAACATTGACCACTGTTTCGTCAATATGCCAAATACCACCAACATTAGGAGTAAACTGAGAAACATATGTTTTCATCAATTCAACATATTTTCTAATCCAATAGTAGATGGTAGATTGCCAAACGCTGACACCGTAGAACTGCTTAAGATGATCTCGAATCTGCCTAAGGGAAATTCCTTTGAAATACAAATCCATACAGAGAGTGATTACCTTGGCATCCTGTTTCATTCTCTCAAAGCCTTCACGATGGCTAAACTTGTAATGGCAGACAAGGCAGGAAAGCCTTTGAACTTTGCCAAATTTGGTATAACGATTGCCATCTTTCTTGAATTTGACACTTTGACATTTAGGACAGCAAAGATCATTTTCTTGCTGGTTAAAAATTGGTGTACTAGATTTTACTTGTTGGCGTATCTGCATGGAAAACTGAACAGCGTGAATATGCTTACAAGTCACATGTCTGTAAATATGATCACAGCATGAACAACACCACTTTAGACCATCTCTACGAATATCATAGAATTGGTCTGTTGTTTGGGATTTCACCTTGTAGTGGGAAGGGTTCAATCTTCGCAACATGTTACTGTTCTGCGAAATTTCAAAGCCCTTTTGTTCACGTTCTGTTTGTAATTGCATGTACTTAATACTACCCTAAGTATTATAAACTTTACTTAGTGTTACATTAAGTTTTTAACTATGCGTGTTCTAGAAAATAATGAATGGGAATTGGCTAAAACACTTAGTGATACAAAATTACAGATTTTGGAAGCTTGCATTACTCCTAAGAGCTGGTCTGACCTGCGAGAAATTGCAGAAGTATCAGAACCTAGCTTACTAACTCATGTGAATTATTTACAAGAAGAAGGATTGCTCATCAAGAACAATGCACGTCAGTATACCACAACAAAAAAAGGTATAGACATGCTTGATTTTGTTCCGTACGTACGAACTTCCTCTGCCAAGATACCTATGGAACTTAAAAACATGGTACGAATTGGTTTGAAACCGACTGATTTCACTTTAGGACAAAAATTCAAGCTTGAGTTAGGTGGATTATTGGCTATAGAACATGATAAGACATTAGGAAAAATTTTTGCAGATGTTACAAAGACAATTTTAACCGCTGTTACATTACGAGCACCTCAAGGATTAGAACCAGATCAATCTATGTGGAAGGCTGTTAATCGTTTGATTGGCATACACACAAAAAAAACTCGTCACGACATTAAACATGGAAAGCTTACAATGTTAATCGAATTTAATTTAGAAACTGCGTTAGATAAAGTGATAAGAGAAGAAACAGATGAAGAGATTAAACAGCATCTTATTGATAATAGAGAAAAAATTCTAAACACACTTTACAGAACATGGCACAACATAACAGCTGATCATGTAATATGACAGATATACCAATTCAAATCGCAAATATGACAAGTCCTATCATAGTAAGAGCAGACGATCTTTGGAGTCCAACAACTATAGCCACAATGCTATTAGCTATTGCTACAATAGGTCTCACAATTCTTGCAATTAAACAAGCTCGTTCTGCAAAGATACAAGCTGAGTCATTAAAGACACAAACCGATATTTTAAAACAAGAATTTGAATCCAGTCATAGGGCTTGGGTTGCGGTTTCTGATAAAGAGATGATCTTTAATCCCACAAACCCACTTCAACTCATATTTCATTATAGGAATTATGGAAAAACAGTAGCTACTAACCTGCGTGAACGATGGAATATAATAACAACCAAACCGACTAGAGATTCTCTACTGATTGATAATGCTAATCTAACAATGCCATCTGTCAATCTGCCTACACAAGAACGTAAAATCACTATTTCAGTACCTCCTAATTTTCTTGCTTCCATAGTATCGGAACAGGGAGAAGTCTATGTCTGGGTTATAATTGACTATTTTTCTTTAAAAGAGAATAAAGGTCAGTATGGTGTCATAGCCAAGTTCAGACGAGATAGAAGCAGTGAAGTCATTGACGAATGGATTATTTGAGATTACAAATGAAGAGATAACCAGTAATCTCTTGATATGGTAAAAACCATAATTCAGTACAATTTTATAAAAAACTTTTCCAAAAAATACAAATGAGACAAATGTGCTATATTATCATGGTAATCCTTCCATCGAATAGAGATGCGTCA
>JAGWGO010000173.1 GCA_028867395.1 Nitrososphaerota archaeon
AATTTGACACAAAGAACATCATCATAAAACGTTACAGAGTATATATAAAGCCCATATATAAGCACCAGCGAATGCCTCAAACAAAACCAATTGTTAGTATTGAAAATGTTGTGGCTTCAGCTTCTGTCGATCAACGCATTGATCTTAATGTAATCACGCAAACTTTTCCTGATGTTGAATATCATCCTGATCAATTTCCAGGTCTTGTCTTTCGATTAAAATCGCCAAAGACTGCGACACTTATCTTCAGTTCAGGGAAAATGGTCTGTACCGGAGCAAAATCTGAAGAGCAAGCAATCAAGGCAGTACAAAGCGTAGTCCAAAAATTAAGGAAAGGAGGAATCAAGATAAAAAAAGACGCAGTCATAGTTATTCAGAACATTGTGGCATCGGCAAGCCTTGGAGGCAAGATCCATCTTGAACAGGCAGCAAGAGGTCTGCCCAGAAGCATGTATGAACCAGAACAATTTCCGGGCTTGATACATAGAATGCTTGATCCAAAGACCGTAATTCTGTTATTTGCATCCGGCAAACTGGTTTGTACAGGAGCAAAGAAAGAGGCCGAAGTATATAGGGCAGTACATAACCTGCATACCCTACTTGAAGAAAAAGAACTAATGATCTACGAGAGTTAGTCTTGTAAGAATTTTACTCTATTTTGAAGGTCTTGATTTATCTTGGACACCTCTTAATTTTTCAATAGATTCAGATATGACTCATCTGTTTTTTAATTCGATCAAAGGTCTGGTCATCGAGCAACTTCTCATTATACAGCATGTTTGAAATTTTTATCACGTCTGTTATTTCGTGTAACCTTACACCTTCTGTAGCTAAAAGCTCTCTTGCACCCTCAAGTCTGTTTATTATCACAAATGCATCAGTAACAATCATTTTCGCTTCTTTTAGAGCCTTTACTGCTTTGATTATTGACTGTCCAGTGGTTCCTACATCGTCGACGAGGAGAACTTTTGTTCCTTTTTTTATTTTTCCTTCAATGAGGCTACTTGTACCATACTCTTTGGGTTTTTGTCTGATGTACACAAGTGGTTTGACAGTTTCTATTGCCAGGGCAGATGCTATTACAAGGCCAGATGTTGGAACTGATGCAATACAGTCAAAGCTTTCAAGACCTATGCTCTCAGATATGGCATTTTGAAGATATTTTACCATCTTTCTGAATTGGTGTGGAAAACTTGGCACGAGTCTAAGATCTACGTAATACGCACTATCTTTTCCACTTGAAAGCTTGAAATTTCCAAATTTTATGGCAGAGCTTTCCTGTAAAAATATTGCAAATTCTTTGACAAACTCCACAGGAAAATTTACTGAACTAGATTTATTTTAACTGTCCCATGGTATTGTATGCCCGAGATTTGGCTAAGCTACGGTTCAACTGAAGTTGTCTTAGATATAAAGGCAGAAAACCTTGAGAGACAATTAGCGTCAGAAGGAAGAACTTTGAGTGATTCTGAGATTGCCTCAAAGCTACAATCCGTGGATCTTACAAAACCAACAGAGATGGTAATTTTGGAAACTACAAAAGCTGTTCAAAAGGTCGTTTTGTCTCTGATTGATATGTGTAACCAAAAATCGCTTCCAACACCAAAAATTCTGGTAGATAAATCCAACTTGCACATTGCCAAAAACATGTTCTCTGATCCTTCCATCTCTGTTTCTGAATTTGACAATTCTCAACTGACAAATACCGATCTCATGTTTGTAGGCGAGATGGAATTTGATGGTCTGTTTGGGTACGATACAGTCTCTACTAAATTATTGCGTAGATTTGGAAAAGAGAAAATGTTAGAAGCTTATGAAAAGAAGAATGGGAATATTCCACATCCCGGAGAAGATGTATCGCCAATTGAGGTTGCAAAAAAATTCACAGACGGCTTTGAGATTTCTGCACTTGAGATAATTGCAAATTCATCTGGAATAATTGATCTGTCTGCGGGCCATCCGTCTTCTACAATAACGCTTTCCAAATCTCTATCTCCAATGATTATAAACGATACTGGAAAACACAGGATTTTGTTTATCAGTACTGGAAAAGAAACCAGCAATGAAACGCTTAACAGATCTCTTTCTGCTCTATGGAATTGTTTAAGTGCTGTAAAAGAGGAAGGTCTTGCAATACTTTTGGCAGAATGTAAGAATGGGTTGGGCTCTGAATCTCTTCTTCAATATGTTGAAGGTAGAATGAGTTTGGACAGACTCAAAAGCCCTGCTAAATATGTAGACGGTATGGAAAATCTTCTTTATCTAACTGAGATTCAAAAACAACTCAAAGTTGGTCTTGTTTCTATTTTACCAACTTACTATACTAAGAATAAACTCGGATTGATTCCATTTGGAGGCGCCAAAGAATCTATGGAATATGTGCTAAAGACGTATGGAGAGAGACAAAAGGCTGTCGTCGTATCGGACGGATCTAGAGTTCTATTGAGGTAATATGGAAAATGGCAAGGGTGCACAAAGAAATGCCAAAACCATGATGAGCGGAAACATCTTTCTCCTTGTAGGTGAGAGGGGGGAAATGTCATCAAGCGGTTTCACATCAAGACTTCTCATACTTAACACAAGGACGAATACTGCCATGATGAAATATCCAGTCCCCGCAAGTATCGCTATGCTTGCATATGTGAGAATCTTATGCCACTTTAATCCAAATGTTGCACGTGCTACATGTCCACCATCGAGTTGCCAAGCAGGAAGTAGGTTCAGAAAAGTAATCAGAAAACCAAACCAAGCTGCCAGCAAGACGGGTGACATGATCATCTCTTCTCCTCTGATGTGTTTTCCCTCAAGAGCAATGGTCGCATCCATGATGATACTTGAGTGGATTTCAACTAGTCCTTGATTTGCAGAAAGCTCTTGAGCCTCAGTTGTTGGTATCAGAGGAGATTGGTATGCGCCGTACACTGAAACAATCACTGCAACAACAAGACCTGCTACTGGACCTGAAATTCCAACATCAAAAAGCACGTTCCTATTAACAATAAGGCCTCGCGACATAATCAGTGCGCCAAATGTGGGGACAAATCCAAGTATTGGAATCCCCGGAATAAAGTATGGCCAACTTACCTTGAGTTTGTGTTTTACTGAGGCAATCATATGGCCTAATTCATGAATACCAAGAATTCCCATCAAAGATGCTGTATACAAAATGGCAATGGTTATGGGATCTCCTACCTTTGAGATGGAATTTGTTGATACTGCTCGATAGTAACCATCTATCATTACGGTAGCGATGGTTCCTGCAAACAACAGCCTTGGAATCCATGTTCTTCTAGAGGGAGGGGGTTGGAATCGAGATATTGTGATAAATATACCTAATGAATTTTTCTCAAGTCTGGCGATAAGATTTCTTTGTTCCATTTTTTGTGCTAAAACTTGAAATTTTTTTGAAAAGTCCGTTTCATTTATTTCAATTTCTAAAGACCTGACAGTTTGGTTTACGCCTTTTATTCTAAAAAAAGTAGAAACGGCATGTATTACCTCATCCGTAGTAGGAATACTCACAATATCAATGAAGCCTAATTACATTAATTCTTTTATTTGTTTAAGCCCTGTAGAAACCATCCCAAAATTACCACATGATTCCTGGTAATTCTGTAGCAGTTGTACGAGCCATCTTACGTATCTAGATGGCTTCATGGTATCATGAAGCGATACCTTCAGCTATAGATCTGTCCATAGAATCTGGTCTACAAATTTGTTAAAAATC
>JAGWGO010000174.1 GCA_028867395.1 Nitrososphaerota archaeon
ATGTCGTACCGTTGTCCGGGCTTGATATCAGGTAGGTGCCGGAATTGTAGGGAGGCCGCTCGCCAAGTTCAACAATTACTGCAAATAGGCACTTTCCATCCGGTAAAAGCTGTGTTATGACAGAGCTTGAATTTGTTTTGTTATCAAGCAATGTGGGTGCGCCAAAAGTATCTCCCCAGTCGCTACTTTTTGTAAACATGACGTGAGAAGGCGGCCACCCAGTAAAACCCGTCTCCCACGCAAGGAACACGTAGTTTCCGTATGAGGCTACTACTGGTTCGACTGCAGAGCCTAGGCCCATCGGGCTCATGAAACTTTTCCCACCGTCGGAGCTCTTTGTGAAATAGGATTGGGTGTTGCCGCTATAGCTGTTCTGCTGGTATGTCACATACACGTTTTTCCCAGACGCTGCAAGCAGTGAAAGCTGATATGGCGAGATCCTTACCGGCCCGCCCATGTCGAGGGCAAAAACTTGAGATAATGACGTAAGTACTGACAATGCCATGATGATAATTATTGCAAGATGTGATGTTTTCATTTTCAACTCATTGGATGACAAGCTCAATCATCTGGCTTGGACCGCAGTATCCATGCCCAAGTGACACCCAGTAGGATCCGGGAAGAGCGGTCTTGTTTGCAGAGATGGTAGCAGTAAACGTCGAAGTGGAGTTTGGAGATATCATTATCCACTTTGGTTCAATATCGACGTTGATTCCAGAGTTGTAAGGAATTGGTCCAGGTCCAACTTGTGAAATTATCTTGTACTGATCAGGATAGCATGGGGTTGATTGTCCACCAATCTGTGGGTCATAATGACAAACATGAAGGGGTTGCCACGGGAGGTCTGGTGAGATTGTTATTTCGTATTGAGCTAATAGTGATTTTTGCGACATGACTTTTGCCATGTATGCCAGCACTCCATAATTTGTAAGGTTCAGAGGTTTTCCCACAATGTCTGGCGGGCCATTTGTTGGACGTGAATAATTGTATGTCAGAGTCAGGTGTCCAGTATTGCCAGCAGCAAGCACCAAATTGTCGATATATTTGGAAGGTGAATAGAGTGTAAACCCAGTTGTATTTTCTATCTTGGTGTCAATCCCAAACTGGAAAGCAGGGCATGACATGCCACCCAAGTTTCCAGCAAAGATGGTACTGTTTGTTACAACAAAATGTTGTATCACAAGATGACCCCATTCGTCTCCTCCGACCAGAGTGTAGACTCCTGCCTTGAGTGGCTGTAGATTACCCTCATCCCATGTACCACTAATTACGATCTTGTCTTGCATGTCTTGAGAATATGTGCAGTATGGGAGATTACTGTCCGAACAAGTACTCACAGTAGCATTTGTGCTCTCAGGCTCAAAGACATAGCTCTTGGTTGAATTAATTGCAGGACACGATGCATCAGGATTGAAGATCAAAAGAGGGCCTCCATCAGTCATGTTTTGCTCTGTATAGTATCCATTAAAGACTGCAATTCCATAAGGTCTTGGAATGCATGGATCAAAACTTAGATCAGGTAATCCCCAATTATTATCAGAGTTTAGAACCAATTTGTTAGAAGCAGTATTGTTAAGCGAGATATCTAGTCCGATTGTTTGACCTTGTCTAATGATAGTCGAGTTTGTCGTAAGAAGTAATTTGATGAAAGAGATATCACGAATCGAATTTGTGTGTGAAAGATGAATTCTAGGTCCAAAAGGTTTCATTGGTGGACCATGGTTTACGATTTGACCATTTACTGCCTTTGTGTTATTCTGCTCTAATTGTGTTGATGTAATGTTTTCTGGAGCTAGTGATATGACAGTGAATTGTTTTGTGATATTACCATCAAGCCAAGAAATATTCATGAAGTATGTTCCTGTCTTGTTAATTATCAACGGTCCATACTGATTGTAATCATATCCTAGATGCGATTCTCTTCCTAGATATGCCTCATCTTCCATATGTCCCGACTGGATTCCTATTGCACAACCAGTCGTGTATTGCTGACTCTGCCATATTATTTTCTGGTCAGAGTCTCTAACTGTGACAGTTGGTTGTTCACAAATGTTTCCAAACCCATTGACTCTGAACTTAAAGTCTATTTCCTGCCCTACATGGTAGACAGTTTTGAGTCCATAGGTTGTTATCTTCTCGTTTGGGTCATATCCCCAGTTTAGAGAGATTAATTTCTGCAAGCTGCTAGGCTTGACACAGGCAATACTACCATCTTCTTGTTTCATAATTATGACTAGACCAGAATTACATTGGATATTCCAAAAGGGGATTTCTTGTTCCTGTTTTAATGGAGGAAGCTGGTCTGAATAGTATACAAATGTGTCATCTCCAATGTAGTGAGAACCATACTGGACACTTATGTCGTAAGGACCTCCCGTTTTCCAATTTGTATCATTTGTTGGTATACGAGAAAGAAACGATCCATCTTGTTTTGGATATGTTGATGATGTTAGTAACAGATTATGGTTATTATCAAAGATTTGAATAATGACTTTGAAGCTGCTGTTATAACTGTCTACTGTACCGTAGATTAGGATTATATCTCCTTTTTCATATGTTTTTTTCTCAATTTGAAGAAATGAAGCATTTGCATTTTGGTCAAATATGGTATTGGTTAGCATCACAATAGACAGCAATACAAAAACACTCAACCAAGATTTTTGCAAAAAGGATTTTAGTGTAAGATGGAGAGTTTTCATTTTTCTTGTCACTGGAATTTCATTGGCAAGACATTCAGTATGAACGATCCTACATCAGTACCCAGGTGCAATTCGTTAGCTTCTACCATGTCTTGGTTTATAGATATCCAGTATGCTCCAGACGGAGTATCAGCCATGGTATTCAAAAGCACGTCAAAGGTGGCTGTGTTGTTTTCCAATGCAGCGTCATTGCCACCCACCGGAGATATGGTATAAGAAACACCGCACGGTATCCTCTGAAAGTTTAACTTCATATGCTGTACTTGCCAATATTTGGAAAATGGTTTTACTGTAATATGAAACGGAACAGAGCCTCCTTGCGTTACGTTGATCTGGTTTGATGGATAGATCCCGGTCTCATAGTTTGGAGGAGCAAGCGGAACAGCATAAAAGTACAGGTACGAGTTTGCCGATGCAGTTGCGGGGTTGTGCACACTGTCTCCCATATAATGAGCTTCAAAATCTAGATCTACAGGTCCGTGGAGGAATCCCTGCTTGTCCAGCTCCACAGCCCTGTTTATCTTGTCTGCCAGCTTAGTATCATTCCAGTTATTGAATTGAAAGCATCCCCCCGGCAAGGTTCTTGTCATGCCCACTACTGTATCATTTACTGAAATAGTAACATTGGAAAATGGCATCGGACCTTGGATGGAATACAGGGCGCCGGAAAGAAAGTGGTCCTTTAAGGAGCGTGGCGTGTACGAGCCATATACCTTGAGATCGATGTAGGTTGTAGACGGGTCGGAGGTCTCTCTAGTCCATCCTCGATGAAATAGTTTGTCTATTGAATCTGGTTTGACACATGCTGGCGTGTCATCCTCTGATTTTAGAATCAATTGAAAAGAGGGCACACATCTGACTGTTTGTGGAGGCGTCCCAGACTTGAATTGTTTTAGTGGAGATTCCGTGTTTGATGCAGGATGCATATTTCCCGCACTAGGAAGCATTCCACCAAAGACAGGCGGGTTATAGATTGTTATCTGTACGTCACCCACAAAATTGGAGCCTCCGACATTT
>JAGWGO010000175.1 GCA_028867395.1 Nitrososphaerota archaeon
ATCTGAGTTCTAAATATTTATCTTGAATTCTTGACATTTTCACTCAAATATTTTTCCACTACTTCAACGTCTTTATCGCCACGTCCTGATACAGTGATAACTATTGTCTCGCTCTTGGACATCTTTCTTGCCATCTTTATTGCATATGCAACAGCATGAGAAGATTCGAGAGCAGGTATTATTCCCTCGTGTTTTGAAAGCATCAGGAAAGCGTTTATTGCATCATCATCACTTACGGTGTCATACTTTACTCTTTTTGAATCCTTGAGATACGAATGCTCTGGTCCCACCCCTGGATAGTCAAGCCCAGCTGCTATACTATGTGTGTCCTTTATCTGTCCGTATTTGTCTTGTAGCAGGTAAGTGAACATGCCGTGCAGGATGCCCTTTGTGCCAGACGTTAATGTGGCGGAATGATGGTTTGTCCTAACTCCTTCTCCACCTGCCTCTATTCCAAACATGGTTGTATCCTCGTCGACGAGGGGATGGAATGTCCCGATTGCATTTGAGCCCCCTCCGACACAAGCTACTACCGAGTCAGGAGATCTATTCCTTAATTTTTTCATTTGACTCAAAATCTCCTTTCCTATAACTGATTGGAAATCCCTAACCATTACTGGATAAGGATGTGGACCAACAGCAGATCCTAAAAGATAGTAAGTTGTGTTTACATTTGTTATCCAATCTCGAATTGCTTCGTTGATTGCATCTTTGAGAGTTTGTGTACCTTCTTTTACTGGATGAACTGTTGAACCAAGTAACTTCATTCTAAAAACATTAAGCTTTTGTCTCTGCGTATCCTTGTAACCCATGTATACCTCTGATTGCAATCCGAGAGCAGCGCATGCCATTGCAGTAGCAACGCCATGCTGTCCAGCTCCAGTCTCGGCAATTATTCTTTTTTTGTTCATTCTCTTTGCCAGTAATCCCTGTCCTATTGTGTTATTGATCTTATGAGCTCCTCCGTGGAGTAGATCCTCTCTTTTCAAGTATATCTTGGCGCCGCCTAAAAACTCGGTTAGATTTTTGGCGAAGTAAAGTGGCGTTGGCCTGCCAGCGTATTCTGTCAAATAATAGTTTAGTTCCTTTTTGAAATTTCTGTCATCTTTAAACTTTAGATATGCATCTTCTAACTCCTCTACCGCAGGAACGAGAGTCTCGGGGATGAAACGGCCTCCAAACTCTCCAAATTTTCCGTTCTTCGGATATCCTAATTTCATATTGCTAACACCAGGCTTGATACTAAACCCTTGATATCTTTACTCATCATAATGCTACTACCAACTAGAAAGGCGTCTGCACCGCATTTTCTAAGAAACTTAATATCATGAGGTGTTTCAATCCCACTTTCAGAGATTATTATTCTTCCATCCCTATCTAGGCTATCTAGTGTGGTCTGAGTTGTTTTCAGGTCTATCTGAAGGGTGTCAAGATTGCGATTATTTATTCCAAGCAAATCTGCATCAGTCTTCATAGACTCCAGAAATTCCTTTCTTGTATGAGATTCTATTAGCACAAGAAGGTTCTTTCTATGTGCATAATCAACAAATTCTTCAATCTCTCTTGCGAGATTTTTGTCAAATATGGACTGGATCAGAAGAACAATATCCGCGCCAATTTTTTCTGCTGCATCTATCTGCACTTTATCTACTACTATGTCTTTCATCAGCATTGGTACCTTTACCTGTTTTCTAATATCAGTAAAATAGTTAGGCGAACCATTGAAAAGATAAGGCTGTGTTAAAACTGATAACCCAGTTGTACCGCCATCGATCATTGTTCTCACAATTGCCATAGGGTCTGATACTTTGCGTATCTCTCCTAGTGAAGGGGAGGAAAATTTTACTTCTGTAATAAGCGAGGCGTGAGGGTTTTTTCTTATTTCGTCAATTATGTTTTTGTCAGACTTTGTCAGCCTATTTTCAATTTCATAAACTCCTTCATTAATTGCTTTATGTGAGTTTTCTGCAAGTTTGCTTAGCATGTCTTTCAGTTGTTTATCACCTCTTCGACTTTGCTGAAATCGCCACAATATTTGATAAAATTCCTAAAGAGATCAAACGCCTTCCCACTATGAATGACATCAAAGGCAATGTCTAGCGCCTCATCAAATCTGTCTGATACTCCTCCTATGATGAGACCCGCCGCAGCGTTCAGAGCAGTGACATCTATCATTGCCTTTTTTCCTGTGTTATTTAGAATTGAAACGAATGATCTTACTGCTTCTTCTTTGGTTGACACTTGGATATCTATCAGATTAGCTTTTGCTAATCCCATCTCGGCAGGGTTTAGAACAAAACTATGAATTTTGTTATCTTTGAAATGGCAAATCTTATTTTTTGAAGTAGTCGAGAGTTCGTCTAGTCCATCTTCTGAAATTACTGTCATTATATTCTCAGCTCCGCGCGATTGTAATAGTGTTATAACTCGTTCTAGCTGTGAGGGTGAAAATACCCCGACTAATTGGTTCTTTATCCTGGCTGGATTACATAGGGGGCCTAGAAGATTAAACGCAGTTCGTGTTCCTAACATTTTCCTTGCCTCAGCAACATTTTTCATGGCAGGATGAAATTTCTGTGCAAACATAAAACCAATATGAAATTTTTCAATTAATTCTTGGGTTTTATTGGGTTCCATGTTTAGGTCATACCCGAAGTAATCGAAGATATCGGCACTACCGCTTATCCCCGAAGTAGACTTGTTGCCATGTTTTGCTATACTTACTCCACCTGCAGCAACGACAAACGCCGCCGTTGTTGAGACATTGAATGTCTTCATTTTGTCTCCTCCAGTTCCGCAGACATCTATCAACCTTCCCTCGCATTTTGGTTGTATGTGAATGGCATGTTCCTGCATTATATCCAGCATAGCTAACAACTCGTCATTAGATTCTCCTTTTGCAGTCAGGTTCTTGAGAAAATTAGTGGTATCTTGAACTGAGATTTTTCCATTCAAAATATCGTTCATGACACTGCGCATCTCATCATAATCAAGATCTTTGTTATGCGCAAGTCTGGTTATGGTGTCTGTAATCATTTCTTAATCAACTTTATAAAATTACTAAGAATCTTTTTGCCTTCATCCGTCATGACGGATTCTGGATGGAATTGGACTCCCTCAATGAGATATTTTTTATGGCTTATGGCCATTATCTCGTTGTCATCTTTTGCAACCGCTGTCACTTTAAGATCGTCAGGAATTACAGTCTTATCGCCTACGAGTGAGTGGTATCTTGTTGCTCTAAATGGATTTTGAACTCCTTCAAATAACGGAGATTTGTCATGCTCAACGAAGCTTGTTTTGCCATGTCTGACATTTCCAGCATTTACTACTTTTCCACCAAATGCATGTATTATTCCCTGATGCCCTAGACAGACACCAAGTATTGGTTTTGTTGGGCCGATCTCTTTTATTACCTTTGTACAAATTCCAAAATATTTTTCGTCCTCGGGGGTGCCAGGACCGGGTGAAATGATTATTGCATCATAATTTTTTTTCTTAATTTCTTCTAACGTTATCTTATCGTTTCTTATGACATCCGAGTCTACGCCTAGCTCTCCAAGTAATTGTGCTATGTTGTACACAAATGAATCATAGTTATCAATGATCAAAAACTTCATTTCGATGCCTCCTTCAATGCAGAAATCATTGCATTTGCCTTGTGTTGTGTCTCCATCCATTCGTTTTCAGCCACCGAGTCTGAAACG
>JAGWGO010000176.1 GCA_028867395.1 Nitrososphaerota archaeon
ACTCCAGAGATTGAGATTATGATTACTGTTATTGCAAACTCAAAGATTGATGTCATTTTATCCTGTCAGAGAACTAGTACGAGAAGATTCTTGATGACGACACTATCTTGTCTGCTAAAAAATTAAGCACCTCGCTAAAGTCATTCATGTACAAAAATACATCCTGACCATCCTTTGACATGTCAATACAATATCTCCTGGATGTTTTATTGATAAAAATAACCTCTCCCTTGTTTTCTATCCTTAATCCCTCATCAGAGTCTAAAACCCTGAGGTATTTTTCCAAAACGTCTCTTGAGATCTCTCTTTCTTGGTAACTCATCCGTAAATTGCATCTCGAAGTGGGCCTGCATCCTCTTCTGTCTGTTTCATTTGTTGTTCAATGTTTTCTGCCTCACTCATCAAAGTTCTCAAATCACACGATGCGCCTGGTACAATCTTTGACATTGCCATGCAAATTTCCGCGCCTGCTCTAAAGTCGGGTCCGGTTTCGTGTCCTTTGTAAAGCAATACTATGACGCTAGTGTTTGTAATGGATCCCTCATTCAATAAAATGCCTGGTATCCCTGGGACTGTACCGTTTTTGAGAATTGGAATATCAGCGTCTGCCAGTCGTTTTCTTGCTTCAGCAGTAGTTGCTACCCCTATTACAAATGGTTTCTCCTCCGTCTTTACCGCAGAGCTGCTCACTATTAGTGAGCATTTGTGATCATTTGACCACTTTAGCATGGCCTTTGCGACCTCTCTGTGGAGAGACTCATGGGGTGTAAGATAGGACGAAAACACTGCTACTTTGAGTTCTTTGTTGACAAAGATTCTTGCTGGAAATCCAGGAATCTCGTCTCTTATGATGCTAATAGGTGGAAAGAGTTCAGAATCAAGAACCCCTGCCAATTCAAACTGGGCGGTTGTGTTTATCAGAGATTCTGTGGCTATAGCATTTGCCAAACCTGCATACGGAAAACCATCAATGACAAACCCTCCTTCTATATTAATAGATTTGAGTTCGCGTATAGTGATTTCATTATTCAATGGTTGTCCTATTACATACGTCCTTTTAAATCATGGATATGGCAAAGCGGTCTCATAATGCAAAACCCGTCTTACCTAACTTGAGATGTGCTTCAGAGTATTGCGTCTCTAGATTATTCAGTAGCTATGCGTATCAGCTCGGCAATCTGTTTGCCTTTTCCTTGAGATATTGCAGATATCCCGCCAGTCAAGCTCTCACTTGTAATGCCTTTGTCTGCAAGCACTTTGACTGCGTTCAAGGAGGTATAACCAGCCATGCAAACAAGCAAAGACCTGTGTGAGCCTTCAAGAGCTTTATTCAATCCATCTGGAATCTGCTGTGTTGCAAGTAATCGTTCAACGTCTCTTGCAGTTGGCACATAGACCTTGCTTTTATCAACCCCCAATGTATTTGCAATTAACTCGATGCCTTCCTCACGAGGTGTGTACTGGGTATGAATCCAGATAACACGATCATAATCTCCTATATTTGATACAGCATATTGCAAGGAGACTTGGACGTGGTTCTGCTTCTTTGACATCTCTGCAAGATTTTTCTTGTATTTTTGTATTCCATCTGCTACTATTACCACAAACTTTCCTCCAAACCCTCCAAAGTTTGTCATCTGCATCACTGCTAAAAGAGCAAGAGCGCTGCTTTCGCCCATGTCGTAACCTTTTTCTACAAAAAATTTTAACAGTCGTTTTGTCTGCTCAAAGTCTACCTCATGTTGTTCTGCATATCTGTCAGGCTCGTAAAACTTCAATCCAGATGACTTGCCCTTCGTCCTAATTCCTGCGACGTCTTGATCCCCTAGAGGAAATACTACATGCAATGATTTTTTTCCATATTTCTCATATGCATATCTGCTCAACCCTCCTGATGTGCCTCCTGTACCAAAGGTGCAAACAATTCTAAAGTCACCAAGTGATAGTCCTTTCTCGTGTAACTGCTGGTCGATCTCTGGTCCTGTCACAGTCTTGTGCACATCTACGTTCAATTCGTTATCATATTGTTCTGGGCAGAAACATCCGTAGATCTTTGCAAGATGTTTTGCCAAGTTTATGATGTCTTGCGCTGCTAACAGTGATTGAACCTCAGAGCTTGCCTTGTCAAAGACGGTAGGATCAAATCCTAATTCAGCTAGCTGTGAACGTATGTTCACAGCAGTAGCCTTTGCAGCAAGAACGTTTGGGTTTTCTTTCATTCCTGGCGCAGGACAAATATCCATATCAAGATTTATTATGCGAATTTTTTCATTCCTCAATTCCTCAAATACTCCCTCTTGGAGCTTTCTTGAAACAAGTACAACAACATCTAGTCCAAGTTTGGATAGCTGACCGAGCGCAATTCCAAAGTTACCTGAGGTTGCCTCGAACACTGCCTGTTCACTCCTAAGTTTACCTGCAATAATGGCATCATGCATAATATTGACAGCAGGTCTTACCTTGATTGAGCCCCCTAGCAATTTTGAATCAAACTTGCCAAAGACTTTGAGATCTTTGTCATCCAAGTTTAGGCTAAACTCTTTTTTCGCACATTCTTTTAAGCTGTCAGTAATGTCAATTAGCGGTGTAGGATTGACAATTTTTGTCCCATTCGTCTTTTCTAAATGGGGCGCCTTACTCCATATCTCTTTCTCAAATTTTTCAAGCAAAGCACTATCAGTATTTGCAGTTGTCTTTGATTCCATTTTTTTCTCGATGTGCTGTGGTGATTAAGAAGATCTTATAAAACATACCCCTATGGTTACTATGATGTTAAAGGGTTCAAATGGAATAAACGTAGTTTGAATTTGATACAAACGATGGATATGGTTTTAAGTGCTAGATATTATTGGTAAGACATGGAATCGTTATACATTCTCATAAACTGTGATCTGGGCTCAGAGATAGAAATCATAAAGGAGCTGACCAAAATCCCAGAAATAAAAGAGGTACGAGGAACATACGGAATTTACGACGTATTTGTTAAGGTCCAAGCTGATTCAAGTGCGACTCTTGAAAATATAATCACAAACAAGATAAGAAGAATTCCTAAGGTTCGTTCTACGGTAACACTAACCCCTATCATATCCCAAGGTGGAAGATAGAACATGTCATGATAACTATCTTCAATTCTTTCTCTTCAAAAAAAGACATTTTTGAGCCGTTCACAAAAGATCTTGTGAGAATTTTCATCTGCGGACCTACCGTATATGATTATGCCCATCTGGGCCATGCAAGAATCTTTCTTACATATGATCTACTGTGCAGACATTTGAATGAGAGGGGATACTCCACTGACGTCTTGGTCAATATGACTGATATCAACCAAAATGTGTTCAACAAGGCAAGATCTGAATCACAAGATTATAGGTCAGTTGCTAGGTTTTATGCAGACAAATTTGCTGAAGACCTTGCCAGACTTAATATCGAAAGTATTAGCAGGCTTGTTTTTGTATCTGACTATGTCAATCATGTAGAAAACCACATCTCCAAGTTGGTAGATGATAAACTCGCGTATTATGCCAATGGAAATGTGTATCTTGACGCTTCAAAGGTTGCATCATATGGTAAATTATCTAAACAGTCGCCTGAGAGTCTCTTACTTCACCGACTGGATATTGGGCCAAATAAGAAAAGTCAAAATGATATCATGCTGTGGAACTGTTCTGAAAACTTTGACTTTACATGGAAAAGC